>NZ_JBHYGR010000116.1:0-20254 GCF_042738155.1 Kitasatospora sp. NPDC059088
ACGCACGCCCGAATCGCCCAAGTACATCCAGTACGAGGCCGACTCGGGCGCACGCCCAGCCGGGCGCCCAACGCCGCGCGCTGATCTGCCAAGATCCGCCGGACAGGCCCTAGCCGCCGCCCTGCCTGGGCCCCGGGGTCAGATCCGGACGATCATCTTGCCGGTGTTGGCGCCGCGCAGCACGCCCAGGAAGGCGTCCACCACGTGGTCGAAGCCGTCCACGACGGTCTCGTCCGGGACGAGGGCGCCGGAGCGCAGGTGCGGGACGGCGAAGTCGTACAGCTCGGGGCGGGCGTCCAGGTGGTCGCGGACCAGGAAGCCCTCCAGGCGCAGGCTCCTGCCGACCACGTCGTAGAGGTTGCGCGGCGCGGGCGGCGGGTCCAGCGGGTTGTTGTACTGGGCGACGGCGCCGCACCAGGCGATCCGGCCGTGGTCGCGCATCGCGCTGATCGCGCCCTCCAGGTGCGTGCCGCCGACGTTGTCCAGGTAGACGTGCAGTCCGTCCGGGGCGGCCTCGCGCAGCCGGTCGGCGATCGGGCCGTCGTGGTGGTCGAAGGCGGCGTCGAAGCCGAGGTGCTCGGTGAGGTGGGCGACCTTGGCGGCCGAACCGGCGCTGCCGATGATCCGGCCGGCGCCGAGCAGTCGGGCGATCCGGCCGGCGGCGGTGCCGACGCCGCCGGCCGCGGCCGAGACGAACAGGGTCTCGCCGGGCTGGAGCCGGGCGATCCTGGTCAGGCCGACCCAGGCGGACAGCCCGGTGCCGCCGAGGATCGAGAGGTGGGCAGTGAGCGGGACACCCGCGAAGTGGGGCAGCAGGCCGGCCCGGTCGCCGGTCACCACCGAGTGGGTGCGCCAGGCCTGCCGGTGGGAGACCAGGGCGCCGACCGGCAGCGCGTCGGCCCGGGACTCCACCACCCGGCCGAGGGTGCGGCCCTCCAGCGGGGCGTGCAGCTGCCAGCCGCCCTCGTCCATCTCCTCGCGCATGTACGGGTCGACGGACTGGTAGAGGTTCTCGACCAGGGCCTCGCCGGCGGCGAGCGCCGGGACGGTCACCTCGACGAAGGCGAAGTTCTCGGCGCTCGGCGCGCCCGAGGGGCGGGAGACCAGGTGGACGGCGCGGGCGGTGGGACGGGACATCGGCGGTGCTCCGTACGGGGGAGGTCGGCGGGGACGTTGACCACCGTAGGAAGCGGGGGCGCGGCCGGGCAGGGGCCGGCGGCGATGGACCGGCGCCTTCCATGAGCGGATTCGATGGGAGGTAGGTTCGCCGCATGACCGAACTCGCCCCGCACGAGCTGCGCGTCCTGGTCGCCGTCGACGAGGAGCGGAGCTTCACGGCGGCCGCCGCGCGCCTGGAGACCACCCAGTCCGCCGTCTCGCACGCCGTGCGCGCCTGCGAGCGGAAGCTCGGCGCGGTGCTCTTCGACCGCGGGCGCCACGGCGCGCGCCCCACCGAGGCCGGCGCGCGGGCGGTCGGCTACGCCCGCCGGATCCTGCGGCTGCTGGCGGTGATGGGCCCCGAGGTGCGGGGCGCGGGTGCCGGCCCGGCGGGGCCGCTGACCGGCACGCTGCGGATCGCGGCCTTCCGCAGTGCCGCCGCCAACCTGCTGCCGCCCGTCCTGGCCCGGCTCGCCGCCGAGCACCCGGGGCTCACCCCGCGGGTGCGGATCGTCCGGGAGCTCGGCCGGGGCACCGCCGGGGAGGTCGCGGACGGGCGCGCCGACCTCGGGCTGGCCACCCTGGACGCGGGTGGTCCGCCGTCCGTGCCCGGGCTGGTCGCGGTGCGGCTGTACCGGGAGTCGTACGCCCTCGCCCACCCGCAGGGCCACCCGGAGCCCCGCCGGCTGCCGCTGGTGGACTGGGCGGAGAACTGCGGCTCGTACACCAGGGACTGGTGGCGGCGGCAGGACTGGCTGCCGCCCGCGACCGTCGACGCGGAGGACGACACGGTGGCGCTCTCGCTGGTCGCCCAGGGCCTCGGCATGGCGGTGATGCCCCGGACGGCCCTGCTCGGCGCGCCGCCCGGGCTGGCCGTGACCGACCTCGGCCCGCGGCCGCCCAGCCGCTTCGTCGGGTACGTCACCACCCCCGAGCTGGCCGGGACGGCGGCCGTCCGGGCGCTGATCCGCGAACTGCGCGAGCTGCCGCTGCCCGCCGGGCTGACGGCGGCCTGACCGGTCGCCCCGGCCGGTCGGCCCAGGCGGCTCGGGCGGTCGGCCCGGTCGGCCCGGTCGGCCCGATCAGTCGTCGAGGCTCTCCCGGAGGGCGCGGAACTCGGCCGCCAGCGCGTCCAGGGTGTAGTGGGCGTTGAGGCCGCTGGGGTTGGGCAGCACCCACACCTCGGTGTCGCCGATGCCCTCCGGCTGGCGCCCGATCGCGGCCCGGCGCTGCCCGAAGGCCGTCCGGTAGGCGCCGATGCCGAGCACCGCGAGGACGCGCGGCCGCAGCCGCAGCACCCGCTCGCGCAGCGCCGCGCCGCCCGCGCGCAGTTCCTCGGCGGTGAGCTCGTCCGCCTTGGCGGTGGTGCGCGGGGCGACGTTGGTGATGCCGAGGCCGAGGGCGGGCAGTTCGTCCTGCTCGTCCGGGCGGTACTGGCGCCCGGTGAAGCCGGAGCGGTGCAGGGCGGGCCAGAAGCGGTTGCCCGGCCGGGCGAAGTGGTGCCCGGTGGCCCCGGACCACAGGCCAGGGTTGATGCCGCAGAACAGCACCCGCAGCCCGGGCCCGGTGACGTCCGGGATGGTGGTGTCCTGGGCGGCCCGCAGCTGCTCGGGGGTCGGCTTCATCGGTGTCGGGGTTCCCCTCACGGATTGGGAGTGCACCCGGCCGATTCTGCCCTGGCCGCCGTCCGCGCGGTGCGGCGGTCGCGCAGCCACCGCAGGCCGAACACCACCACGGCGGCGTACGTCCAGCCGGCCAGGATGTCGATGATGAAGTGCTCGGCGCCGTAGACCAGGGTGAACGCCATGGCGAGCGGATAGGCGACCAGCAGGGCGCGCAGCCAGGGCCGGGCGGTGGGCCAGAACAGGAACAGCAGCATCGCCGGGTAGGCGGAGTGCAGCGAGGGCATCGCGGCGACGTCGTTGGCGAACTGGCTGCCGTTCTCCAGCAGCGAGTCGGCCTGCGGCAGGCCCGTGTTCGAGATGGTCTCCCAGACCACCCGGTGCAGTTCGGGCATGTTGCCCTGCTGGCCGACCAGCCACGGCGGGTCGGCGGGGTAGAGCAGGTACGTCGCGAAGCCGGCGAAGGTCAGCGTGAAGTAGCAGGCGAGGAGCTGACGGAAGCGCTGGTGGGAGCGCCGCCACAGGACGGCGAGCAGGACGAACACGACGAGGAAGTGCGAGAGGTAGACGGTCGTCGCCGCGTAGTCGTACCAGTGCGGCGAGCCGGGGGTGTAGAGCGCGTGCTGGAGCCGTACGGTCCAGGTCTCCCCGAAGCCGAGCACCTCGTCGAAGCGCAGCTGGGGCAGCCAGTGCGGGGCCCAGGGGGTGTGGGCGCCGTAGCCGCGCAGCAGCGAGTAGGCCCAGACCACGGCCATCACCGGGACCCAGTCGCGCAGCACCAGCAGGAAGCCGCGGGGGCCGTGTCCGCTGTGGACGGCGGCGGTGAGCAGGGCGCCGATCAGCCAGAGGAAGACCACGTCGTTGGCGAAGGCCATGCCCTGGGTGGCCAGGAACCAGACGAAGGCGGTGAGGTAGGCCGGCCAGGCCAGCAGTCGCAGTCTGGCCAGGCCTCCCCGGCGGTTGCGTTCGGTCACGGGACGCAGACGTCCGGCCCGCACCGGGGTCGGCGGGGCCGGGCTCAGCAGCTTCGTCATGTTCAGCGAAACTAGCAACGCAAGCTTGGAGGACTCTGGGCGAACGATGACCGGCTCGTAAGAAAATCGCACGGTTGGGTCAAATCTTGGCGGACGAAGGTCCCGTGACGGGGACGAACGGTCCGGCGGAGCGGCCTCGCCGCCCCGGTCAGGCGACGGCACCGAGCTCATGCGGGGTGTTGTTGAAGCGTCGTCCGCCGTTGGCCGTCACCGTGACGATGTCCTCGATCCGCACCCCGAACCGGCCGGGCAGGTAGACGCCGGGCTCGATCGAGAAGCACATGCCGGGCACCAGCGGCCGCTCCTCGCCCTCGACCAGGTACGGCGGTTCGTGGGTGGTGATCCCGATGCCGTGGCCGGTGCGGTGGATGAAGTGCTCGCCGTACCCGCCGTCGGTGATCACCCGTCGGGCGATCCGGTCGATCTCCTGGCAGCTCACTCCGGGCCGGACCGCCTCGAAGGCGGTCTGCTGGGCGAGCCGGACCAGGTCGTGCACCTGCCGCACCTCGTCCGGGACGTCCGGGCCGACGTGCACGGTGCGGGTGGTGTCGGAGCCGTAGCCGTCCTTGAGGCCGCCGAAGTCCAGCACCACGGTGTCCCCGGTGCGGATGATCCGGTCCCCGGCCTCGTGGTGCGGGTTGGCGCCGTTGGGGCCGGAGCCGACCACCGTGAAGTCGACCTGGCTGTGGCCGTACTGGATCAGCAGCGCGCCGAGGTCGGCGGCGACGTCGGTCTCCCGGCGGCCGGCGAAGCCGACCTCCAGGATGCCCCGGTAGGCGGCGTCCGCCGCGCCGCCGGCCGCGGCCAGGCGCTCCAGCTCCTCGGTGTCCTTGACCGCGCGCAGCATCGGCAGCGCCTCGGTGAGCGAGGTGAAACCGCTGCCGGGCAGGGCGGACTGGAGGCCGAGCAGGTGCATCGCCCAGGCGTTGTCGGAGATCCCGTAGCGCCCGGCCGGTTCGAACAGCGGGCGGGCGGTGGCGTACGGGTCCTCGCCGTCGGACCAGTCGAGCAGCTCGACGGCCGGGGCGCCGAGCGCCTTCTCGGCGTCCGGGCGCTCCAGCCTGGGGACGATCAGCGCGGGGCGGCGGCCGGGGGCGAGGACGAGGGCGGTGAGCCGCTCCGTGACGGCGGTGGGCCGGTAGCCGCACAGGTAGCTCAGGTCGGGGCCGGGGGCGACCACCAGGCCGGCCAGCCCGGCGGCCGTCGCCTCGGCGGTGGCCCGGGCCATCCGGGCGGCGTGGTCCTCGGTGGTGAACGGACGGGGCACGGTTGCTCCTCCTCGGGGTCCTTCGGCGTCGGGTCGTCCGTTGGCGGGTCGTTCGACGTCGGCTCCTTCGATGGTGGCCGACTTCCCGCAACTGCGCCATGGTCAGCGGCTGTTGGCGAAGTGCCGGAGGAACAGCGCCTCGACGTGGGCCATCCGCCGGATCTCCTCCGGGTCGACGCTCTCGTTCGGCGCGTGGATCAGGCAGCGCGGCTCCTCGACGCCCATCAGTACGAGCTCCGCCGCCGGGAAGGTGGTGGCCAGGACGTTGCAGAGCGGGATCGAGCCGCCCTGGCCGAGGAAGGACAGCGGCTTGCCGTAGACCTCCTGCGCGGCCTTGTCGAGCGCGGCGTACGCGGGCCCGCCGGTGTCGGCCCGGAACGGCGCGCCGGCGCTCTCCCGTTCCGCCGTGACCCGGACGCCCCAGGGTGCGGCCGCCTCCAGGTGGGCGACCAGCGCGTCCTGGGCGGCGCGGGCGTCGGTGCCGGGCGGCACCCGCAGGCTCACCCGGGCCCGGGCGGTGGCCGGGACGGCGGCCGCGGAGCCGACCACGGGCGGGCAGTCGATGCCGAGGACGGTGACGGCGGGGCGGGCCCAGAGCCGGTCGGCGACGGTGCCGGAGCCGGTCAGCCGGACGCCGTCCAGCACCCCGGCGTCGGTCCGGAAGGCGCCCTCGTCGTAGCCGACGCCGCTCCAGCTGCCGGTGCAGTCCAGGCCCTCGATCCGGGTGCCGCCGTCGGCGTCGCGCAGCGAGTCCAGCATCCGGACCAGCGCGGCCAGGGCGTCAGGGGCGGGGCCGCCGAACATGCCGGAGTGGACGTCGCCGGTGAGCGCCTCGACGCCGACCACCACGGTGACCACCCCGCGCAGCGAGGTGGTGGCGGTGGGCACGCCGACGGCGGCGTTGCCGGTGTCGCAGATCAGCAGGGCGTCCGCGTGCAACTCCCCGGCGTGCGGGGGCACGTACTGCTCCAGGCCGCCGGTGCCCTGCTCCTCGGAGCCCTCGACCACCAGCTTGAGGCCGACCGGGACGTCCTCGCCGAGCGCCCGCAGCGCGGTGAGGTGCATGACGATGTTGCCCTTGCAGTCGGCGGCGCCGCGCCCGTACCAGCGGCCGTCGCGCTCGGTGAGCCGGAACGGCGGGGAGGTCCAGGCGGCTTCGTCCAGCGGGGGCTGGACGTCGTAGTGGCTGTACAGCAGCACGGTCGGGGCGCCGGGCGGGGGCGGGCGGTGGCCGACCACGGCGTGGCTGCCGTCCGGGGTCTCCTCCAGGTGGACGTCGCGCAGGCCGGCCCCGGTGAAGGCGTCGGCGACCCACTCGGCGGCCTCCCGGCACTTCTCCGGCGGGTACTGCCGGGGGTCGGCGACGGACGGGATGGCCACCAGCTCGGCCAGGTCGGCCCACGCGCGGGGCATCAACCCGTCGATCCGCCGGGCGAGTTCGTCGGTCATCTGGGGCTCCTACTTGCGCACGGTGTCGCGCAGGTCGAGGTCGTCGATCTTGTCCTGGATGGCGGCGAGCCGGTCCGGGCAGTAGACCGAGAGCACGATCGCCTCGGCCTTGACCACCTCGCGGTCGGAGAGCACCGGGCGCTGGCCCGGCCCGCCCGCGCCGTTGGACATCCCGTACGTCCACTGCGCCTGGTTGAGCGCGTTCGCCGGGTCGGCGCAGACCGCGCCGCCGTCCTCGCCGAGGGTGTGGGTGATCTGGTCCCGGGTGGGCACCGGGTAGCCGGCCGAACCCAGCCGCGTGGCGAGCTCCCCGGCCTTCTCGTTCGCCAGGTTCGTGGCGTGCAGCTGGGTGAACGACAGCAGGCCGGTGACCAGCATCGCGACCAGCAGCACGATCGAGCCGAGGTAGATCCAGCGGTGGCGGGAGGCCATCAGGCCGGTGGTCATGACGTCGTACCCCCTTCGGTCCGGCGCAGCTCCTGCGCCTCCTGGGCGGCCAGCTCGGCCGCCGCCTCGGGCGAGCGCCAACTCGGCCTGCGCAGCCGCAGGAAGAGGAGGGGGATGACCAGCCCGAGGAGCAGCAGGCCGCCGCCGACGATCCCGATGTACGACCAGACGCTGCCGCTGCCGAACTGCGAGGACGGCACGAAGCCGATGCCCATCGCGGCGGCCGACGCGAGCAGGCCGATCACGCAGATCGGCACCAGGGCCGGGGCCCGGTAGCCGCGCGGGTGGTCCGGCTGGGTGCGGCGCAGCCGGATCGCGGCGCTGAACATCAGCAGGTAGACGATCAGGTACACCTGGGTGGTGATCACCGAGAAGATCCAGTAGGCGCTGGAGACGTTCGGGATCAGTGCGTAGAGCAGGGCGATGGCGGTGGTGACCACGCCCTGGGAGACCAGCAGGTTCTGCTGGACGCCCTCGCGGTTGAGCTTCTGCAGGAACGGTGGCAGGTAGCCCTCCTGACGGGAGATCAGCAGCAGGCCCTTGGAGGGCCCGGCCAGCCAGGTCAGCATGCCGCCGAGCGAGGCGGCGATCAGGGCCACCGCGATGACCGGGGTGAGCCAGCCGATGTCGAAGTACTGGAAGAAGGCGTCGAAGGCCTGCATCACCCCGGCGGTGAGGCTCAGTTCGCTGGACGGCACCACCCAGCTGATCGCCAGCGCCGGCAGGATGAAGATCGCCAGCACCATCGCGGAGGCGGTGAACATCGACCGCGGGAACTCCCTGGCCGGGTCGCGCAGCGAGGAGACGTGCACCGCGTTCATCTCCATGCCGGAGTAGCTGAGGAAGTTGTTGACGATCAGCACCAGGCTGGCCAGCCCGGTCCACTGCGGGAACAGGTGCGAGGTGTCCATCGGGGCGGCGGAGGAGTTGCCCTCGCCGAGGAAGACGAAGCCGAGCACCACCAGCAGGGTGCCGGGGATCAGGGTGCCGATCACCAGGCCCATCGAGGAGAGTCCGGCGACCGCCTTCGTCCCGCGCGAGGAGACCCAGACGCCGGTCCAGTACAGCACCATGATCACGACCGCGGTGTACGGGCCGTTGCTGGCCAGCCGGGGGTTCACCACGTAGGCGATGGTCGAGGCCACGTAGGCCAGCAGCGACGGGTAGTAGAAGATCGTCATCGCGAACTGGCACCAGACGGCCAGGAAGCCCAGCGGCTTCGACAGGCCCTCCGAGACCCAGCGGTAGACGCCGCCCTCCCAGCCGGAGGCCAGCTCGGCGGAGACCAGCGCGGTCGGCAGCAGGAACACCACCGCGGGGACGAGGTAGAGGAAGACGCAGGCCAGCCCGTACACCGCCATGGTCGGGGCGGAGCGCAGGCTGGCGACCGAGCTGGTGGTCATCAGGGCGAGGGTGATCCAGGACATCCGCGGCGCGGCGGCCAGTCGGCCGGCCACCGAGCCGCCGCGCTCCCGGGTGGCGGGGCCGGCCTCACCCCCGGGGCCGGTCGTACCCCCGGGGCCGGCCTCGCCGCCGGGGCCGGGCGGGGGCGCGTCCGTGGCACTCATCGGTCCTCCTCCGGTACGGCCCCGGTCGGCTGCGCGGGGGAGCGGGGCGCCGGGGAGGGAGCCCCGGCGGCGGGCCGTACCCGGCCAGTTCACCCGGATGCCGCGCCCGCCGCATGCGGCGGGCGGCCGTGCGGGTGACCGGCGTTCAGCCCTGGGCTCACACCGGCGCGGCGGCGGGCCAGGTGGCGCGGCGCAGGGTGCGGCTCGCGGTGGCGGGCAGCAGGGCGGCGGCGAGCAGGGCGGCGATCGCGGCGAGCGTGACGGCGGGGGAGAAGCGGTCCAGCAGCAGGCCGGCGGCGAAGGAGCCGGCCGGCATCCCGGCGGTGAGCAGGGTCATGGTCGCGGCGATCACCCGGCCGCGGAGCCGGTCCGGCACCTGACGGAAGACCAGCAGGTCGAGCATCACCCGCAGGGCCGGGACGCCCGCGCCGACCAGGAACAGCGCGGCGAACACGGTGACCGCCCCGCCGGGCAGCAGCGGTGCCAGCGGGACGGGCACGGCGGTCCAGGCCACCACGAGCAGCAGCACCCCGGGGCCGGCCAGCCGGTGCAGCCGGGAGACCAGGGTCGCCCCGGCCAGCGCGCCGACCGCCTCGCCGGCCAGCGCCAGGCCGATCCCGCCGCTGCTGGTGCCGTGTTCGCGCAGCAGCACCATGACGGGCAGCAGCAGGGCCGCCCCGGTCAGGTTGATCACCAGCAGGACGGCCAGTGCGGGGCGCAGCAGCGGGGAGGCGGCGAGGAGGCGGAAGCCGGCCAGCGCGCCGCCCTCGTCCTCCTGCTCCTCCTGCGCGTCCTGCTCGTCCTGCGCGTCCTGGCCCGCGCGGCCCGGCTGCCCGGCCGCGGCCGCCGGTCCGGCCGGGAAGCGCACCAGCAGTGCGGTGATCAGCGCGACCAGCGAGGCGAACGCGGCGCCGAGGAAGGGCACCGAGCGGCCGAGTCCGAACAGGAACCCGGCCAGCGGCGGGCCGGCCAGCGCGGCGCCGCTCATCCGGGCCTCGTCCTGGGCGAGCGCCTGCGACAGCTGCTCCGGCGCGACCACCGAGCGCAGGGCCAGCAGCCGGACCGGGCCGCTGTAGGCGATGGTCGCGCCCACCAGTGCGGCGACCACCAGCAGGTGGGCCAGGGCCAGCCGGTCGAGTGCCAGGGCCACCGGGACGCTGGCCAGGGCCAGCAGCCGGACGGCGTCGGAGGCGACCAGGACCCGGCGGCGGTCCCACCGGTCGGCGACCGAGCCGCCGTGCACGCCGAGCAGCAGGGTGGCGGTCATCTGGACGGCGCCGAAGGCTCCGGCGGCGGTGGACGAGCCGGTGAGGGCGAGCACCAGCAGGGGGAAGGCGGTCTCGCCGATCATCAGGCCGAGGGTCGCGCAGGAGGTGCCGGCCCACAGGGCCTGGAACCGCAGGTTGCGCCGCAGCGGGACGGGCGGCGGCGGGTCCGCCGGTCCGGGTGCCGCTGCCTGCTCGGCCGTCCCCAGCCCGACCGCCGTCCGCTCGGCCGTCGCCGTGGTGTGCTCCGTCATGGACCGACCCCCATCGTTCGCGTTCTCCGACACCGTTCACGCTCACGTGAATGATGGCGTGAGCGTGAGTGATTGCGCAAGGGTGAGCGCTCACCGAGCGGTGATTGCGGGCGGAGCGGCCGATCTGCGAGGGTGGGCCCGTGGCCGAGCACGAACAGGAACCCGCCGACGGGGACGAGCAGCAGCAGCCCACCGCCTGGGTCAAGGAGCGCCAGGTGGGCGACGTCGCGGTGCTCAAGGCACTGGCCGACCCGCTGCGCCTCGCCATCCTCGGCGCGTTGAAGACCGCCGAGGACCGTCCGCTGACCGCCAAGGAGCTCGCCGCCGAGCTCGGCGAGCCGCAGACCAAGCTCTACCGGCACATCAAGCAGTTGGAGAAGGCCGGGCTGGTCCTGGTGGCGGGCACCCGGCTGGTCTCCGGCATCGTGGAGAGCCGCTACCGGGTCGCCCAGGACTCCATCCGGCTCGCCCCGGAGATGTTCACCGCCGACTCCCCGGCCCGCTCCGAGGCGTACGACGCCATGCTGGCCGCGATCGACCGGGTCCGCGGCGAGTTCCGCGCCCATGTGGCCGACGGGCGGCTGGATTTCAGCCGCCCGCAGGACGGTTCGGGCCCGTCGGCCGGACTGTTCGCGCACTTCACCCTCCGGCTCGACCCGGACCGGCTGGCCCGGCTCCGCGCCCAACTGGCCGACATCTTCGACGGCTTGTCCGAAGAAGGTCCGAGTACGGCCGACGACGCCGTGGACGTGACCCTCTTCACCCTGCTCTACGGTCTCCGCGCGGGCACGGAACGATAAATTCCGGGCCGACTGTCGGTGCGGTGGGACAGCATGTCGGGCATGTCGTATGAACTCCAAGCGCTGATCGGCATGTTGGAGCTGCTGACGGTGGCGGCGGCGGAGGTGCCGGCGGCCCGGGTGGTGCCGCTGGCCCAGGGGCTGGCGCTCATCCCGGTCACCCCCGCCGTGCTGTCCGCGCTCCAGGGCGACACCGCGGTGTCCAGGTCCGTCGGCGGGGCGGGATCCGGTGGGGCGGGATTCGGCGGGTACTCCGACGGGTTCGAACTCCGGCTCGCCGCCTGGTCCAAGGCCGGTCCGATCGTCCGCGTCGAGGCCGAGTACTTCGGTGGCGGCGGGACCCAGCGCGCCGTCGGCTGGTTCGACGGCCGGGTCGTCCTGGGCCCGCTCGCCAGTGGCGAGTTCGAGTCCGCGCCGGCCGAGGGCACCCCGATCTCGCGCGCCCTGCGGTGGCTCGGCGGGTCCGTCGAACCGGGGCGGGCGGACGAGTTCGACTCGGTCGGGCTGGGGGCGCACCGCAGCACCACGGAATGGGCGCAGGGCTGAGCCGTCGTCCGGCGCGCCGCCGTTCGGCGTACCTGCGGTGGCCGGGCCCGGGCGGCGACCGCACGGTGTGAGTCAGGCGATCTCGCCTGACTCGCACTGAGAGGAAGCAGTACCCATGCGTTCCACCCGGATGGCCGCCACCCTGACCGCAGCCCTCGCGCTGACCATGGTCGCCACGGCGTCCGCCACCGCCGCCGGCCAGGCAGCCTCGGCCCCCCGCACCACCGTTTCCGCCCCCGTCGTCCCGACGGCCCCGACCGCGCCGGACGCCCCCACCGCGCCGGACACTCCCACGGTGCCGACGGCGCCCACCGCGCCGGACGCCCCCACCGCGCCGACGGCGCCCACCGCACCGGACACCCCGACCGCACCGGACGCCCCGACCGTGCCGACGGTGCCTACCGTTCCGGACGCCCCGACCGTGCCGACGGTGCCCACCCTGCCGGACACCCCCTCCGTGCCCGGAGCCCCGGCGGTCCCGGCCCTGCCCGCCCTGCCGGCCCTGCCCGCCGTCCCGGCCGCGCCGGACCCGAGCGCGGCCCTCGGGGCGCTCGGCGACGTCGTCAAGCTGGTCACCGGCCTGCTCTCGACGGTGACCTCGGCCGTCCCCGACGTCGGAGGTGTCGTCCAGCAGCTCCTCGCCGCGTTGCAGGGCCTGCTCGGCCAACTCCCGAGCGTGCCGGCGCTGCCCACCGTCCCGGGCACCGCCGCGAGCCCGTCCCGGCAGCTCCCCGGTTCCGCACCCGCGGGCCTCCAGGAGCAGCTCGACGCGCTGCGCGCCCAGGCGCAGGCGCTGACCGCTGCCGCCCGCTCCCACCCCGCCACCGACTGACCGTCATCGGTCGGCCGTGACCGGCCGACCCCTGTCGGCCGCCGCGCGAGGCCCCGCTCCCCGGTCCGGGAGCGGGGCCTTGTCGTCGTCCCGACGTCTGCCAACAGATCTTCCTGTCGAAGCGTCAGATGAGAACAGATCTTCATGTCGACGCAGAAAATGGATCTAGCTTTTCCGTTTTCGACGGGCTACGGTCGTGCTCATGCCGGGCTTCGAACAGCCCGGCCGGGGTGGCGATTTCCGAGGTTCACGGGGGAACTTCCATGGCGTCCGGCCGTACGGTGGGTTACTTCGCGCTGCGCTCGATCGGCTGGCTGGTGGACAACCTCCTGGTCTTCGGGATCCCCCTGCTCTGCTACCGGGTGACCGGCGGGCTCACCTGGTCGGGTGTGGCCGTGGTGCTGACCTGGACGCCCCGGCTGCTCTCGCTGGCCGGTGCGGGCTACCTGGTGGACCGGTTGTCGATCCGCCAGATCTTCCTGGTCAGCGACGCGGGACGGCTCGCCCTGGCGGCCGTCTGCTGCCTGCTGATCCTGCTCCGGCCGAGCACCGCGGTGCCCGTGGTGCTGGTCTTCGGCATGCTGTCCGGCGCGTTCTTCGAGCAGACCTTCGTGGCCGGCGAGAAGGCCGGGCGGCTGCTCACCCCGCCGGAGCGGGCGGCCCGCACCCAGTCGGTGCTGACCGGCCTGGAACAGGCCGCCATCATCGCCGGGCCCGCGCTCGGCGGACTGCTGCTGCTCTTCCCGCCGGCGGTGTTCGTCGCCACCGCGGGAGCCGGCTACGCGGCCAGCCTGCTGCTCGCCCTCGCCCTGCCCGCCGGCAGGGCCGACCCGGACGCGGCGCCGTCCCCGCTGGCCGGCCTGCGCCGGACCGTACGGGATCCGGTGCTGCGCAGCGTGGTGCTGCTGACCATGGGGCTGAACTACCTGCTCAGCCTGCTGATCGGCAGTGCCCCGGCCCTGGTCGCCACCCGGTACGGCGTCTCGGAGAGCGCGCTCGGCTTCGTCTACTCGGCGGCCGGCGTCGCCTCGATCGCGGTGGTCGGCATCGCCCCCTGGCTGATCGGCCGGCTCGGACTGTGGCGCTACGGCATCGGCCTGGCCGTCGCCTCCGCGCTGGTCTGCCTGGGGCTGTCCGTGGCCCCGGACCTGGCGCTGTTCGGCGTCGCCCTCGGGGTGTTCCTGGCCCTGGACTCGCTGTTCAGCGTCTACCTGCGCACCACCAGGGCCGAGCGGGTGCCGACCGGGGAGTACGGCAGCGCGGTCGCCGCCTTCGGCCTGCTGCTGGTGGCGCCGATGCCGGTCGCCGGGGCGACCCTCGCCCTGGCCGGCTCCTCGGTCGACCCGGCCACCCTGCTGCGGGTGGCCGCGGTCGGGGCGCTGGTCCTGGCCCTCGCGCTGCTGCCCGGGCTGGCCCGGGCCGGCCGCCCGGCCCCCGCCGACCCCCACCACCCTCACGACCCCCACCCTCACGACCCCCACCCTCACGACCCCCACCACCACGACGCCGGAACGGCGACCGTGGCCCACGAACGGGAAGACATAGCACGATGACCAAGCATTCGGACCGGCGCATCCTCGTGATCGAAGCCCTCTCGGGGGGTGTGCTGCTGGTCGAGGCCGCCCTGGACCTGGGGATCGGCGTCGTGGTCGCCAGCGCGGACACCGAGGACCGGGTGATGCCCGCGCACCTGCGCGACCGCATCGACGCACTGGTGACCGTCGAGACCAACGACCTGCCCGCCCTGCTCGCCGCGGTCCGCGAACTGCACGAGCGCCTCCCGCTGTCCGCGGTCTTCCCCGGCTGCGACGTCTACGTCCCCAACGCCGCGCACCTCGCCGCCGAACTGGGCCTGACCGGCCTGGACGTGCGGACGGTGGAGCAGGTCCGGGACAAGACCCGGATGCGCGAGGCGGTCGAGGCCGCCGGGCTGCGCAGCCCGCGCTTCCTGGAGGTGAGCTCCGACCAGCACCTCGCGAAGGCCGCCGAGCTCACCGGCTTCCCCTGCGTGGTCAAGCCGGTGGACCAGTCCGGCAGCCTCCACGTGTCGGTGGTCCACGACCTGGACCAGCTGACCGACGCGTACCGCCGGCTCAGCACCGACGACTTCGTCGACCTCGGCCGCCCGATGATCGAGCGGGCCCTGGTCGAGGAGTACCTGGACGGGCCGGAGTACAGCGTCGAGGGCTACGTCCTCGACGGCACCACCACCGTCGTCGCGGTGACCGAGAAGCTCCTCGCGCCGGAGCCGTACTTCGCCGAGATCGGCCACCAGCTGCCCGCCGCCCTGTCGGCCGAGGCCTCGGCCGCGATCGAGGAGTACGTCCAGGGCGTCGTCCGGGCGGTCAACCTGAGCGTCGGGCCGTTCCACTGCGAACTGCGGCTCACCGCCCAGGGCCCGGCCCTGGTCGAGATCGGCGCCCGGATGGGCGGCGACCGGATCGCCGAACTGGCCCAGCTCGCCACCGGCGTCAGCCTGCCCAGGGTCTGGCTGGCCGGGCTGCTCGGCCTCGACCCGCAGGAGACCGGCGCCTTCGGCGAGCCGGTCGCGGCGGTCGCCGGCATCCACTTCTTCACCGCCCCCGGGGAGACCCGCTTCGACCGGGCCACCGGCCTGGACACCGCGGCCGCCCTGCCGGGCGTGCGCGAGGTCCGGCTCGACCTCGCCCCGGGCGACCCGATCCACCCGCACCTGGACGACTTCCGCTGCCGGCTCGGCCAGGCGGTCTTCACCGCCGACTCCCCGGCCGCCGCCACCGCGCTGCGCGGCGCGGTCGACACCGCCGTCCGGATCAACCCCCAAGCGGAGGACGAACGGTGAGCGAGCTCCTCGACTACCTGGCGGTCGGCGCCGGCCCGGCCAACCTCAGCCTGGCCGCCCAGGCCGAAGCCCACCCGGGCACCACCGGACTGCACCTGGACCGCCGCGAACGGCCCGCCTGGCACCCGGGGCTGCTGCTCCCCGACGCCACCCTGCAGAACTCGCCGTTCAAGGACCTGGTCACCCCGGTCGACCCGACCAGCCGGTTCTCCTTCCTGGCCTTCCTCGCCGCCAAGGGCCGGTTCTACCAGTTCCTGACCGCCCGCTTCCCGGCCGTCCACCGCGCGGAGTTCAACCAGTACCTCGGCTGGGTGGCCGACCAGCTCGGCGACACCGTCCGCTACGACCACGACGTGACGGAGGTCCGCTTCCACGGCGACCACTTCGAGACCGAGACCTCCCGGGGCACCTTCCGCTCCCGGCACCTCGTCCTCGGCGCGGGCCCGCAGCCGTACCTCCCGCCGGTGCTGGAGGGCGCCACCGGGCCGGCCGTGTTCCACTCCAGCGAGTTCGTCCAGCACGCCGAGGCACTGGCCGGCCGCCGGGTCGCCGTGGTCGGCGGCGGGCAGAGCGGCGCCGAGATCGTCCGCCACCTGCTGGTCGGCCAGGCCCGCCCGGAGCGGGTCACCTGGGTCAGCCGGCGGCCCGGCTTCCTGCCGCTGGACGAGTCGGCCTTCACCAACGACCTGTACCTGCCGGAGGCCGCCCAGGACTTCTTCGGACGGCCCAAGGAGCAGCGGGCCGCCCTGCTGGCCGAGCAGAAGTACGCCAGCGACGGCGTCAACGAGGGCCTGCTGGCCGAGCTGTACCGGATCGTCTACCTGACCAGCCACGTCGAGGGGCGCCCGGAGCTGATCCGGCTGCTGCCCGGGCACGAGGTCGCCGGGCTCGCCGAGCGGGCCGACGGGCTGCGCCTGGAGCTCAAGTCCGACGGGGCCGAGACCGCGGTGGACTGCGACGCGGTCGTGCTGGCGACCGGCTACGTCCAGCAACTGCCGCAGTGCCTGGGCGCCTTGACCGGGCGACTGCGGCTGGAAGACGGCCTCCCGGTCGTCCGGGAGGACTACTCGGTGGAGTGGGACGGGCCGGACGGCCACCGGATCTACCTGCAGAACGGCGCCCGGCACGCGTTCGGCATCACTGATCCCAACCTCGGCCTGCTCGCCTGGCGCAGCCGGGCGATCCTCGACAGCATCCGTACGAACGGGGGTTCCTGACGATGCATCAGGTGAACGAGACGGCCGGCCCGGACGCCGTGGCCGAGGGGCGGTCCGTCGAGGTCCGCTACCTCGCGCCCGACGTCGACGAGACCGGCACCTCCAGCCTGGAGGCCGACCTGGACGCGGCCGAGGTCCTCGCGGCCGTCGGCCGGCTGCCCGTCAACCTGGCGGTGTTCACCGTGCCCCCGCACTCGGCCACCATGGCCGACTGCCACGCCTCGCAGGAACTGTGGCTGGTCCAGCGCGGCCACGGGGTGATCACCTGCGGCGGCCGCGAGCACCCGGCCCGCCCGGGCGGGCTGTACGCGCTCCCGGGCGGCGAGGAGCACCGGCTGCACACCGCCGACGAGGAGATGACGGTGCTCTCGATCTGGTGGCGGGAGGCCGGCGCGTGAGCGGGCACGGGACGTACGACCTCGCGGTGATCGGCACCGGCATCGTCGGCGCCACCGCCGTCGGCCTGGCCGCGCTGCGCCATCCGGACGCCTCGGTGGTCGCGGTCTGCGCGGGCGCCGTGCACGACGGCTCGACCGTGCGCTCGCTCGCGGTGGACATCCCGGCCGGGCGGACCGGGGAGCAGCGGGCCCTGGCCCGGCGCAGCCTCGAACTCCGGGCCGAACTGGCCGCGCTCGCACCGGCGTTGAACGCCGAGGTGCGGCGCGCGTACTGGGTGGTGCCGGCCGGTGGCGCGGCCGGGGTCGACGGCCAGCTGGTCGGCGACGCGCTGGCGCCCTGCCGGTCCGAGCAGGAGGCGCAGCTGCGGGCCGTGTTCGGCGGACCGGTCGGCGGGGCGGGCACCGAGCTGCGGCGCTCCGCCGAGGCGACGTTCTCCGAACCCACCGAGGCCGTCGAGCAGTTGCTCCGGCCCCTCACCTCCGGGGGCCCCGCCGACGGATCGCCCGTCGCCGGATCCCTCACTGCCCGACCCCTCACTGCCGGATCCCTCACTGCCCGACCCCTCACTGCCGGACCCCTCACTGCCGGACCCCTCACTGCCGGATCCCGGGTCGACGGCCCGCGGCGGGACCTGGTCGAGGGCTTCGCGGTGCGCGCCGTCGAGCCCTGTGCGGACGGCTACCGGCTGATCGCCGAGGACGGCGGCGAGCTGACCGCCCGCCGGGTGCTGGCCGCCCCCGGCGCCGCCGCCCTGGCCGACCCGTTCGCCGCGACGGCGAAGCGGCTCGGCGCCCGGACCAAGAAGGTGGTCGCCTACCGGCTGCGCGGCGGAGAGCCCGGCGGGCACCGCCCGCTGCTGGTGCTGGACGAGCCGGACGCCTTCCTGCTGCCCGTCGGCGAGGGCCGGGACTGGTACTACAGCATCACCAGCACCGACTGGGACTGCCCGCCCGAGCGCACCCGGCTGGCGCCGAACCCCGCCGACCGGGCCCTGGCCGAGGCCGTCCTCGCCGAGCAACTCCCGTCCTTCCGGCCAGAGTTCATCGGCTGCCGGACCGGTGCCGACCTCTACCTCCCGGACTTCGCCCCGCTGATCACCCCGCTGGACGGCCTCGACGGCGTCGTCCTGGCGACCGGTGGCGCGGGCTCCGGCTTCCGGCTCGCCCCGGCCATGGCCGAGGGCGCACTCGCCCTGCTGGGCCTCGACTGACCTCCCGACAGCCCGTGAGGACCACGATGCGCACCAACGCCACCCCCCGCCACTACCTGCTCGTCCCCCCGGAGCCCACGCCCAACGGGCACCTGCACCTGGGCCACATCGCCGGCCCCTTCCTGCGGGTGGACGCGCTCGCCCGCTTCCTGCGGATGCGCGGCGACCGTCCGGCGATCATGACCGGCACCGACGCCTACGAGCCCTGGGTCGCCATGAAGGCCCGGGTCGACGGCGTCGACCCGGGCGAGGTCGTCGCCCACTACCACGAGGTCATGCAGGCCGACCTCGCCGCGCTGCGGATCGGCATGGACGAGTTCGTCAACCCCGCCGAGGAGCCCTGGCACGGCCTGTTCCAGCGCGAGATCGACGGGAGCGTCGCCCGGCTGGACGCCCGCGGCGCGGTGAGCACGCTGATCGAGAAGGTCCCGTACGAGCCGACCGCCGGCCGCTTCGTGGTCGGCCCGCTGCTGCTCGGCCGCTGCCCGGACTGCGGCACCGAGGTGGCCAGCTACTTCTGCGAGGGCTGCGGCGCGCACTTCCGTCCGGAGGAGGTGGTCGAGCCGCGCCCGCGGCTGGCCACGGACGCCGACTGGCAGTGGCGGCAGATCGCCACCCGCTTCCTGCGCACCGCCGGACTGGCCGAACTGGAGCCCGAGTTCGACCGCCTGGACCTCGCCGAGCGGTACCGCTCGACCGTCCGGGCGCTGCTCGGCCGGGGCGGCGCCACCATCCGGCTGAGCGTCCCCGAGACCTGGGGGATGACGCTGGCCGGCGGCGAGGACGGCGTCCCGTCCAGCCTGTTCTCGTACACCGGCGGCTTCATGT
Organism: Kitasatospora sp. NPDC059088; assembly: GCF_042738155.1. NCBI lineage: Bacteria > Bacillati > Actinomycetota > Actinomycetes > Kitasatosporales > Streptomycetaceae > Kitasatospora > Kitasatospora sp. NPDC059088. Next base: position 18,718 of record NZ_JBHYGR010000116.1, read on the forward strand.
TCGCCCGGCTGCTCGGCGAGATCCACCGGCAGCGGATCGGCGCCGAGGTCAACTCCTTCTCGCCCGACTCCGACGTGGTCACCGTGACCAGCCTCGGCTGCGACAACGTGGTGTCCGCGCTGGTCTGCATCAACGCCGTCGCCCTGGTGCACGGGGACACCCGGCCGTACGACCGGGTGCTGATCAACGAGTTCTACCAGCTGGCCGGGGAGAAGTTCTCCACCAGCCGCCGGCACGCGATCACCGCCTCGGGCGTCGCGAAGGTCCGCGGGCTGACCCCGGACGCCGTCCGCTACCACCTCGCCCTGGTCAACCCGGAGACCTCGCAGACCAGCTTCGAGCCCAAGGAGTTCCTGGACGCCGTCAACCACCGGCTGGCCGGCGTCCTGGAGGACCGGATCGCCGCCGCCTGGGAGCGGCTGCCGGCCGAGCCGGCGGCGCTCCCCGCGCCGGTGCTGGCCGCGCTCGACGCGCACCTGGACCGGCTGGAGCGGGCCCTGGACGGCCCGACCGTGCGGATGGCCGAGGCCGGCGCGGTGCTGGACTCCTGGATCGACCGGATCGACGCCCTCCCCGACGCCGACCGCACCCCCGACCAGGGCTACTGGTGGCTCAAGGGGCTGGCCCTGCTGGGCTTCCCGATCATGCCGGACTTCGCCGCCGACCTCTGGCGGCGGCTCGGCGGCACCGGCGACCCGGGCTTCGCCGCCTTCCCGGAGCGCCCGGCCCCGGTCACCGCCGCGCACCGGCGGTGGTTCACCCCGGTCACCGCGGCCGACTTCGCCGCCTGCCTGCCGGAAACCCTGAGCTGATCCCCACCACCCCTTCGGAGCCCCCGCGTGCCTGAACACCCGCACTACCTGGTCGTCAACCGCTACGACGACGAGGACGCCGAGTACCGGCGGTACTGCGCCGGCCACCCCTGCGACCTCTCGGTCGTCACCACGCCCGACGGCGTGGCCGCGCTCGGCCCGATCGAGCCCGGGCGCGTGGTCACCGTGCCCGACCTGGAGTTCGCCACCGTCCTGGCGGCCGCACGGGAACTGCGGGAGCGGCACGGCGCCTTCGACGGCGTGGTCGGCCTGTCGGAGTACGACGTGCTGACGGCCGCCCGGGTGCGCGAGGCGGTCGGCGCCCCCGGCCCCTCGGCCGACCTGGTGCGGGCGTTCAAGGACAAGGTGGTGATGAAGGAGCGGGTGGCCGCGGCCGGACTGGCGGTGCCGCGGTTCGCCGCGCTGGCGGGCGGCGCGTCCGCCGCCGAGCTGGAGCGCGCGGTCGGCTTCCCGATGGTCCTCAAGCCGCGGGCCCGGGCCGGTTCGGCCGGCGTCCGGATCGTCCACGACGCCGCCGCCCTGACGGCGGCGCTCGCGGAGACCGACGCCGAGGAGTACGAGTGCGAGGAGTACGTCTCCTCGGAGATCTACCACGTCGACGGGGTGGGGGGGGGGGGGCGGGGGCGCGGGGGCGGGGGCGGCCCGGGCGTCCTAAACCCCCCCCCGCTGTCCCAGCGCGCGCCCCCCCGCGCGGGGGTGCGCGG
>NZ_JBHYGR010000116.1:20264-30401 GCF_042738155.1 Kitasatospora sp. NPDC059088
TTGCTGTGGGCGTGTTATACCTCAGCCGGCTTATACTCCCCGTCGCGGGGGGGCCGGCGGCGGCCCCGCGCCCACTTCGTCAGCGTCTCCGGCTACGTCAACACCCCGCTGGAGTTCACCGAGGGCCGCCCGCTCGGCTCGGTGTTCCTGGACCCGGGCGCGCTGCGGGACGAGCTCGCCGCCTTCGCGCTCGCCTGCGTCCGGGCGCTCGGCCTGGAGACCGGCTGCTTCCACCTGGAGGTGATCCGCCGGCCGAGCGGCGAACCGGTCTTCCTGGAGGTCGGCATGCGCCCGGGCGGCGCCGAGGTGCCCTTCGTCCACCGGGAGGTGCACGGCATCGACCTGATGGCGGAGACCTTCCGCACGGTGCTCGGCCTCCCGCTGGAGTCGGCCGGCCGCGGCTTCGAGCACGCCAGCGCCGGCTGGGTCGTCATGCCCGAGCCCGCGGTCCGGCCCGCCCGGGTGCTGGACCGCACCCCGATGACGGGCGTGGTGCCGCAGGTGTACGCCGAGGTGCTGCCCGAGCCCGGCGCCGTGTACGACGGCACCGGCGGCTACTTCCACGTCCCCGGCCGCTTCCGGCTGACCGGACCGGACGAGCGGAGCGTACGGGCCGCGGCCCGCCGGATCATGGCCGAGTACCGGCTCGACGTCGAACCGGTCCGACCGTGACCGCCCTGACCCCCGTGACCGCCCTGACCCCCGTGACCGCCCTGACTCCCGTGAGCCCCGTGGCCCCCGTGACCCCCGACCCCGTGCCAGTGGAGGACAGCACCCGATGACCCCGCAGCGACGACACGACCCCGAGCTCCGCGCCTTCGCCAGCGACAACTACGCCGGCGTCCACCCCGAGGTGCTGGCGGCGATCGCCGTCGCCAACGGCGGCCACCAGGTCAGCTACGGCGAGGACGTCTACACCGAGCACCTCCAGGAGGTGTTCCGCGGCCACTTCGGCCCGTCCGCCGAGGTGTTCCCGGTGTTCAACGGCACCGGCGCCAACGTGGTCGCGCTGCAGGCCATGATGGACCGCCGGGACGCCCTGGTCTGCGCCGAGAGCGCGCACGTCAACGTGGACGAGGGCGGTGCGCCGGAGGTGATGGCCGGCCTCAAGCTGCACACCGTCCCGGCCTGGGACGGCAAGCTCACTCCCGAGCTGATCGACCGCCAGGCCTACGGCTTCGACAACGAGCACCGGGCCCGCCCCGCCGTCGTCTCGATCGCCCAGTCCACCGAGGTCGGCACCTGCTACACGCCCGAGGAGATCCGGGCGATCTGCGACCACGCGCACGGCCTGGGCATGAAGGTCTACCTCGACGGCGCCCGACTGGCCAACGCCGCCGCCACCCTGGGCGTCCCGATGCGGGCCTTCACCACCGACGCCGGCGTGGACGCCTTCTCCCTCGGCGGCACCAAGAACGGCCTGCTGCTCGGCGAGGCGATCGTGGTGCTGAACCGGGAGGCCGTCCAGGGCATGCGCTACCTGCGCAAGACCTCGATGCAGCTGGCCTCCAAGATGCGCTTCGTCTCCGTCCAGTTCGAGGCCCTCCTGGGCACCGACCTCTGGCTGCGCAGCGCCTCCCACGCCAACGCGATGACCCAGCGGCTGTTCACGGCCGTCCGGGACCTGCCCGGCATCCGGATCGACCGCCCGGTGCAGGCCAACCAGATCTTCGCCGTGCTGCCGCCGGCCGCCACCGAGGCCCTGCAGAAGCGCTTCCGCTTCTACACCTGGGACGTGCAGAGCGGCGAGGTCCGCTGGATGACCTCCTTCGACACCACCGAGGCCGACGTCGACGCCTTCGCCGCCGCGATCGCCGAGGAACTCGCCGCAGCGCTCTGACCGGCCTGCCGCGCCGACGCGAACGGCCCCGCCCCCGAACCCGGGAGCGGGGCCGTGCCGTCCTGCCGTCCAGCCGTCCGCCCGCGCGCGGGGTGCGGGCCGGCCGGGGTCGACTAGCGGTAGTTCACGTACTGGACCGCGAAGTCCAGGTCCTTGCCCTTGAGCAGGGCCTGGACGGCCTGGAGGTCGTCGCGGCTCTTGGAGCTGACGCGCAGCTCGTCGCCCTGGACCTGGGCCTTGACGCCCTTCGGGCCCTCGTCCCGGATGATCTTCGCGACCTTCTTGGCATCCTCCGTGGTGATGCCTTCCTTGATGTCCGCGAAGATCTTGTACTCCTTGCCGGACAGCTGCGGCTCACCGGCGTCCAGCGCCTTCAACGACAGGCCGCGCTTGACGAACTTCGTCTGCAGCACGTCCAGGATGGCGCGCACGCGCTCCTCGCCGTTGGCCTTCATCTCGATCTTCTCGCCGGAGCGGCTGATCTCGCCGCCCACGCCCTTGAAGTCGAAGCGGGTGGCGATCTCACGGGAGGTCTGGTTGATCGCGTTGTCGACCTCCTGCCACTCGACCTTCGAGACGATGTCGAAACTGGAGTCGGCCATGGGTGTTGGTCTCCTTGATGCTCTGGCTTCACTGACACGGCCCGCCCCACCGGGCGCCCGCCGCCCAAGCCTATCCAGCGTCACCCCGGCCCCGCCCGTGACCGCCGCGCGGCGGTCCTCGATCGTCGGGTGATCTACCGAGTGGCGTAGCACCCCCCCGGATCAGGTATGGTTTACCACGTCGAACGGGGCCGAGAAGCCCCGCGAGACACCATCCTGGCTGGTTGCCCGAGCGGCCAAAGGGAGCAGACTGTAAATCTGTCGCGCAAGCTACGCAGGTTCGAACCCTGCACCAGCCACAGGATAGAAAAGGGCCCGTGACCTGCGGAAACGCAGATCGCGGGCCCTTTCTCGTGCCTGTCACGCAAACGGTCGAACGCAGGTCGAAATGACCGGGTTGTCTCGCCCTGTCTCACCTCCTGACCAGCGCGTGTGGGACATCTGTGGGACGGCTCCGGGCGGATCTGTGGTCAGTCCCACTCGCTCAGCCCCTCGGCGATCCGGCTGTTCGCGGCCTCCATCGCGCCGTCGAGGCACTTCGCGTAGACGCGCAGCAGCACGGCGATGCTGTGTCCGGCTCGCCGGGCGCATTCTGCAGGGTCCACGCCGGAGCGCAGCCAGAGCGAGATCCCCGCGTGCCGGAGGTCGTAGGGGCGCTTGGCCAACGGCGAGGAGGTCTGTTCGGGCGTGAGGGCCTTCTCTCGCGCGCGCTGCCAGACGACGCCATAGCCGCTTTCCTGCACCATGCCGCCGCGCGAGGTGCGGAACAGCCGGCCGTCCGGTGCTACGCCGTGAGCGGCGATGTGATCACGAAGCATCGCCACGTAGAGCGGAGGGATCGGAACGGGCCTGGTGTCCTTTTCGGGCCTCCACTTGAGACCCCGGTCGTCGTGCGGCTTGCCACTGTCCGTCCAGGAGCTGCCCACGCGCGGACGGGTCCTGCCGAGGGTCACCATGCCCCACGTGCCGCCGGGCGGGAGGTAGCAGTTCGCATCCCGGAGGAAGACGGCTTCGGCCGGCCGCATGCCCGCGTGATACATCCCGCCGAAGAACGCTTCGAGGTGCTGACCCCGGCGACCCTGGCCGCGAACGGCGGCCAGCAAGTCCCGGAGCTGTCGGGGATTGGCCACCACGGCCGGGTCCACCTCCTCGACGGCGCTGGGCGCCGTCCACTGAACCAGTTTGAGCGGGTTGTGGGGGAGGCGCCTGGCCTCGACGGCGTACCCGAGAGCGTTGTGGAAGATGTTCTTCTTACGGATCACGCTCGAAGGTGCGGCCTTGGAGCCATCCAGGTTCTTGGCGAACGCCACGAGCACCCGGCGGATCACCATGGGGTCGTCGAGCTGGCTCATCGGCAGGGAATGGCGCTCGACCCACTCCAGAGCCTTCCGAACCTGCTCCGGAGGCTCCTGCGCCCAGCGGTTCATGTTGAACGCCCAGCTGTAGAGGGCGGTCCGCAGCTCACGGACGGGAGGCATGCCCACCCGAGACGTCACCAGCTGGGGCGTGGCGACGGCCAGCATGTCCGCGTGCGTCGTGCGCGTCTTCGCCGGAGAGGCTGGCCACTTCATCTCCACGTAGTCACGGGCGTGCGTGTACCAGCTCACGTCGTCCCGGGCGCGTACCGCCGACATCGGCAGGCCCGAGATCTCGTCGAAGGGCTCCCCGGCGTTGACGGCGGTCAGGAGCTTGGCGCGCTCGCCGTCGGCTAGCGTCTTGGTCTTGAAGGTGGTCGAGAAGGGCGTACTGCCGACCTTCCACCTCAGCTCGAACGTGTTGGGGCCTGAGCGCTGATTCTCCCGGATCGCCCAGATCCGGACCTTGAACGTGGGCTTGGGCAACTTCGGAACTCCTTGGAGGGGAGGGCCCCGGCGGCCCGCCGGGGCCCGGATGGGCGAGCGTCAGGCGGCGGTCTGCTCCAGGTCGGCCAGCCACGCGTCGAGGTCTGCGCGACGGCACCGGATGTGCCCGTTCGGCAGCTTGATCAGCCGAGGACCGTGTCCCCGGGCGCGCATCCGGTAGAAGGCGGGGCGGGACATGTCCAGTTCGCGGAGCACGTCGGGCAGCTTGAGCATCACGGGCTCGGCCATGGTCGGTCTCTCCTCGATTCAGTTCTACGGAGCTGTCCGGACAGGACAGTTGGCGGTGGGTGTCCGGTCGGCTGTCCGGCCTGTTTCCGCTGCTCAGGCGGCACGGCAGGACAGCCGGACAGGCCGGACAGTTCAGGTGTCGGGCAGGGTGTCCGGCGAGAACGGCGGCGCGTACGCGCCGCCAGGGGAGCGGTGGAGCTGGCCGTCCTTGGCCATCCGAGAACAGGTGCGGCGGACCAGGTCGACGTCGGTGTCGGTGGCGGCGGCGATGTCCAGGGGTTTGCTGCCGGGATGGGTGCGAAGGTGGGCGAGGATCTTGGAGCGGGTGTCGCCGATGGTGTGGTCGCTGGCGGGGCCGTCGAGGAGGTGCCAGCTGCCGGTGTCGGGCTGGAACTCGAGGGCGTGTTCGTTCTCGTCGACGTCGCGGCCAGTGATGTGCAGGACGCCGTCGGCCTTGCCGCGGGAGCGTTTGAGGACGAGGGTGGCGTCGGCGGCGCCGGCGAGGCCGTTGGTGCCGGAGACCTCGGCGAGGAAGTCGTCGGACGCCATCTTGCGGACGTGGTGGACGAGGATCGTCGCCACCGAGTGCCGGTCGGCAACTTGCTTGATGTAGCCGATGGCGGCGTAGTCGGCGTCGTAGGCGGCCACGCCGGGCGCCGAGTTGCCGCGGACCTTGGCGAAGACGTCGATGACGATCAGGCGGGCGCCGGGATTCTGGGTGAGCCAGCGGTCGAGGGCGTCGGCGCCGCCCTGGGGCAGGGGCGGGAACTCGGTGACGAGGGTCAGCGCCTTGGGTGCCTGGCGTCCGGCGAGGAGTTTGCCCATGCGGGTCTTGAGGCGGCGCGGCGTGTCCTCCAGAGCGAGGTAGAGGACGGGGCCCGCCTCGACCTCGACGCGGCCGAAGGCGGGACGGCCGGCGGCGACGTCGAGGCCGAGGCCGAGGGAGAGCCAGGACTTGCCGACCTTGGGCGGTCCGGCGAGGAGGCTGACGCCCTCGGCGAAGAACCCGGGGACGGCCCAGCGGGGCTCGGGGAAGTCAGTGGCCATGAGGTCGGCCGCCGTCCACACCGTGCGGGGCCTGGGCGCGGCTGCGGGCGGCTCGACGGCCGCCTGCGGCGTGGGGGTGGGAGCGATCCAGGGGTCGGTGCCAGGGTCGGGCTCGTCCTGCCATGGGGCTTCGTCGTCGCCGACGACGCGCAGCCTTGGGCCGGGGGTCAGGTCGCGTGGGTCGGCTGGGCGGGTCACGCGGCCACCGTGCGGGGGCGGTGGGCGCCGGCGCGCAGTCCGGAGGTGATGGTGCGGGCGGCCCTGGCGGGGGCGTGGTGGACGCGGGCGGCGGCGTCCATGAGCCAGCCGGTGACGTCGGCCTCGGTCAGCTCGCCGCCGGCGACGAACTGGCCGAGGGCGACGGCGGATCGGTAGATGGCGTCGTTGTGGTGGTCGGACGCGTCGGTGATGGTGGCGAGCTGTCGGTCGACGGCGGCTTTGAGGTAGGCGGTGCGCCGGTCGACGCCAGTCAGTGGCACCGTGACGGGGCGCTGCGGGGGCAGCGGGGCCGGGAGAAGCAGCGGGAGGAGCCAGACGGGCAGCGAGGCCACGGGGACGTCCTGGACGGCCGTGTAGGCGCCCTTGGGGGTGGTGCTGCCGACGGCGACGACGAGGCCGCCGCCCGCGCGGGTGTCGATCTTCCAGCCGAGGCCGCGTCCCTTGTCGCCGCTGGTGTTGCGCAGGTTCGCGCCGGGCGGTGCGGCGAAGTACAGGTGGGTGCTGCCGCTGGGGCTGACGGCGGTGAACGTCTGGTCGGGGTAGGACTGGCCGTACTGCTCGCAGACGGCGGCGAACACGTCGTGTCCGCTGGTGATGCCATCCCTGGCCCAGTGCTCGGGCGGCAGGTCGTCGGGGCTCTTGGGCATGTCGAGGTCGACGACGAGCAGTCCCGAGGGGCCACAGGCGATGCCGACGTTGTAGGGCCCGGTGCTCCAGCAGCGGCGGACGCGGTCGGGGTCGAGCGTGGCGCGCCCCTCCCAGTCCTTGACGGCGGGGCGCTTGGTGCCGGGGATGAGCGGGAACACGTAGTGGCCGCGTGCAGTGGCGTCGAGCGCGGCGCTCAGCAGCGGGGAAGCGGTCATGGCGGTGGCCCTTCGGCAGGGCCCCGGGGCGGTCGGTGCGGATCGCCCCGGGGCAGATGGTCAGGTGATGGGGCCCAGGTCGGCGGGCAGCTGGCCGTCGACCTCGGCGCGCGGCTCGGGCGGCATCAGGGCATCGACGGCGGCGCGGTGGCGGTGGTCGGTGTCGGGGCAGATGCAGCGCTGGTCGGCGGTGACGAGCCAGCCGCAGCCGCGGGCGTGGTCGGCGGCGATCTGGGTGGTGTCGAAGAGCGGGATGACGCAGTCGTCGGTGTCCTCGTCGCCGCACACGTCGGAGCTGACGATGTGGAAGGTGATGGAGCGGATCGACACGGGGGCTCCTAGGCGGCCTTGAGGTGGCAGGCGGCGGTGGCGGTGGTGAGGGTGTCGGCCCAGACGGTGCGCAGGGCGGTGCGGTCGTAGCGGTCGCGGACGGGGGTCTCAGGCTTGTGGTCGGGAAGGTGGATGGGCATGTGGAGGCCGAGGAAGTCGGGGCCGGCGGCGACGAGCAGGGGCTTGCCGGGTCCGGTGGACCAGGTGGTGAGCGGCTGGTGGTTCTCGGCGGCCTTCGCCCAGCGGGCGAGGAACTCGGGGCGGTAGCAGGCTTCGGTGTCCTGGTAGGGCTCGGCAGCGAGGGCGGTGGCGAACAGCGGGCGCCACTTGGGGAAGTTCTTGGCCTGGCGGGCGTTCGCGGACAGGTTCAGCGAGCGGGTGCCGTCGCTGAGGGTGAGCAGGCCTTCGGGAGTGCGGGTGCAGCCGCGGTGGTGGGCGAGGGTGAGGTCGGCGGGGCGGTTGCGGGTGGGGAAGAGGGCCCGCAGGGCGGTCAGGTCGGGGCGAGCGATGAACGCCTTCCACGGTTCGGTCTCGGCGGCCTCGCGGCGGGTGAGGGCGAAGGTGTAGCGGTCGGTGGCGGCGGCGAACAGGTGGGTGCCGTCGGCCTCCAGGTAGATGCCGTGGATGGGCGGCAGGGTGTTGTCGGGGCTGATGTGCGGGGTGAGCTGGCGGACGATGCGCGGCAGGTCGGCGAGCGTGACGGACATTCGGGTTCTCCCTCGGGTCAGAACAGGGCGTCCGGTTCGGCGGACGGGGCGGCGTCGAGGTGGGCCGCGCGGGCGGCGCGGGTGGTGGCGTCGAGGCAGGCCGGGCACCAGGCGGCGAGCGAGGTCTTGGGCAGGGCGGCGGCCCGGTGCGGGGGCAGGGTGAGGTCGGCGGGCTCGGCGGGGGCGGCGGCCAGACGGATGGGGCCGGTGCCGTGGCGGTGGCCGTAGCCGCCGTGGAGGGCGGGGCAGCGTCCGCGATCCTTGGCGTGGCTCTTGCCACAGGTGCCGCGGCATTGGCAGCGTCCGGCGGCGGCGGCCAGGACGGCCCGCCACAGGCCGCCGGTGTCGCCGAGCGGCGGGGTGCGGCCGGTCACGAGGCCCACCCCGTGGCCAGGTCGTCGCCGGTGATGGCCTCGACCAGGGCGGAGACCAGGAGTTCGGCGACGTTGGAGGTTACGGCGTTGCCGAACTGGCGGACCTTCTCCCGCTTGTTCCCGACGACCACGTAGTCGCGGGCGAAGGTCATCGCGGCGCCGATCTCGTGCGGTTCCAGCATCCTGAACAGCACCTCGTCGACGTCCGCCTCGCCGTGGTGACCGCCGGCGGCGAGGCCGTAGCGGTCGCGGGTGGTCAGGGTGCCGACCGGCTCGCCGACGGGCCGGGCGCTGCTGTTGCCGTAGTAGGGCGTCAGCAGGGCCGACCAGTCGACCGCCGCGGAGGCGGGCGGCAGGGACAGGCCGTGGTGGTTGCCGGAGGCGGTGACGGTGGCGAGGGTGTCCAGGACGGGACGGGCGTCGGAGCCGCCGCCTCGCAGTTCGGCGATGAACGGCAGCCAGGCCAGGCCGGTCTCGTTGCGGGCGGTCTGGGTGCGCATCGGCTCCCCGACCTGTCCGGCGGCCTTGCCGTCGCGGCCCTCGGTGGGCACCAGCAGCGGCGGAATGGCCAGGCCGTCGTTCTCGCGGGTGGTTCGGGTCGGCGCCGGGACGGTGACCGGGGTCGCCTCGGTGCGCCAGGTGCCGCCGGCCGGGGCCAGCAGCGGAGCGCCGTACTTGCGGATCCCGGCGCGGATCCGCTCGACGGTGGCCTCGGCGTACGGCGTGAAGGTCTTGGTGGGCTTGCCGTCGCCGATCCGGCGCCCGGCCAGCGACCAGTCGATGATGCTCGCGGCCGGGACGACGGGCGGCTCGACGATCGCGTTGCGGCAGGCGACGTGAGGGCAGCGGTAGACGTACTGCTGGCGGTAGCGGCCCATGTCGGCGCCGGGCCGCTTGAACGCCTGCACGGCGCGCACCGCCTTGTCGCAGCCCGTGCACCACGCCATGGGACGGATCCACTTGTCCCAGTCCGGGTCGCGGCCCAGGTCGGTACGCCAGTAGGCGAGGTAGAGGCGGTCGCGGGACTGCGGGGCGACGGGGATGACCGAGGGGCGGGCGTGCATGGAGTTCAGGGCGATCAGGCGGGTGCGGTAGCCGAGGGAGCGGATGTCGCCGACCCACGCGGTCCACAGGTCCCAGGCGCGCACGTCGATGACGTTCTCGACGATCCCGGCGAGCACCGGTTTGCCGCGCGCGGCCGTGGCCTCCAGGTAGCGGGGAACGTCCCACATCAGGGCGCGGGAGCGGTCGGTGGCGGCGTCCGGGAGGGTCTCGCCGAACAGGTCGGGCTGCTTGTCGAAGTCGCGGCGCTTGCCGCGGGCGTTGGACCACTTCGGGCACTCGGGGGAGGCCCAGAACAGGTCGGCGGCGGGGAAGGCGGCGACGTCGGTGTCGTGGAGGTCGCCGAGGAAGTGGTCGGCCTGGGGGAAGTTCGCGGAGTGGCTCGCGATGGCCTTGTCCCAGTGGTTCGCGGCGAGGACGGGGGTGACGCCGGGGACGGCGGCGGCGCCGGTGCTGCTGCCGCCGGCGCCGCAGAAGAAGTCGATGTAGGTCAGGCCCACGGCTGGTCCTCCCAGGTGGTGAGGTGGAACAGGTCGAGGACGTTGAGGGGCAGGGCCTCGACGGTGCCGTGCTCGTCCTGGGCGAGGACGGTGGGCGGCTGGGTGGTGCGGGCGAGGATGCCGAGCGCGCGCGCCGGGGCGTCGTCCTCGTCGACGTCGGGCCGAAGGGCCCAGATCTGGCCGGGGGCGGCGAGTGCGAGCGGGTCGCCCGCCTCGATGCGCTCGTGGGCCAGGCGCAGGGCGGCGGCCATGGTCAGACTGTCCAACTCGGCGACCTGGCGGGCAAGTTGGCGAGCATGGGTGGCGGTGCGGTCGGGGCCGGCCACGCGCAGGAGGACGTTCACCGGGCGCCTCCGAGGAGGTCCGTGACGAGGTGGGCGTGGGCGTTGGCGTGGGGGGGGGGGGGGGGGGCGGGGGGGCGGGGGTCGGCTCGCCTCGTAGCGGGCGGGCGGGCCCCGCCGCCCGCGCACGCGGGCGGTCTGTGACTCAACAAGACACTCAAC
>NZ_JBHYGR010000117.1:0-30202 GCF_042738155.1 Kitasatospora sp. NPDC059088
TACATTCCGAACCCGGAAGCTAAGCCTCACAGCGCCGATGGTACTGCAGGGGGGACCCTGTGGGAGAGTAGGACGCCGCCGAACAATCATTCAGAGAAGGCCCGCCCGGGTGACCGGGTGGGCCTTTTCGCATTTCCGGGCTATTCCAAGGACCGTCGACTCGAAGGATCATCGGCCCGGTCCGGTGTTGCTCCTACCACCACCAGGTGGTCCTAGGTCTACCCCGGAACTGGGGTGCCATGGCCAGTGTCCGGAGCGGGTCGTTCGTGAACACTGATGAAGGACGATCGGTACCGGCATCAGGAGTTTGCGTGACCACAGACACTCGTACGAGCGGCACGTCCGTCCGTGCGCAGACCCAGGTGGCCTTCCAGGCCGGCGGCCAGGGCCTGGCCCGGCTGGCCCAGGTGGTGCTGGGTGCCGTGCCGGGGTTCGTGCTGCCGGTGGGGGCGGCCGTCGTCGCGGGGGTGGTGACGGCGCAGGTCATGGAGTTCTACTACCCGGCGGCCCTGATGGCGCTCGCGGCTGCGGCGGTCGCCGGCTCCGCGGTCGCGGCCGCCTGCATCCGCCCGACGGCCGACCGGACGCGGCGGATGCTGGAGCGCTGGCACGGCATCCGGCTTCCCGCGGTCTACCAGCCTCTGCCGAAGCTGGAGTTGGACGACCGGGGGCACTGGTGGACGGGTTACTCGTACCACCGCTCGCAGACGGTCGCGAAGTACGCGCAGCTGGTCCACTGGGGCCTGCGGGACCGCACCACCCGGGCCGAGATGCTCTGGCTGGTCGTGAACCCGGCCCTGGCCGCGCTGCTGGGCGGCGCGGTGGTCCTCCTGCTGGTGCTGGGGACGGCGTTCGCGCTGGGCGGCGCGGTGCCGGCGGACGGCTTCGGCCCGTTCAGCTCGCGGATGACGCGGGTCACGCTGAGCCTGCTGATCGGGGCCGGCATGGTCCTGATCGGGATACTCCTCGCCCCGTACGCGGTGCGGGGGTACGTGGAGGCGGCCCGCCGGGTGCTGGACCAGGACGGCCGGGCGTCGCACGCCCAGCTGACCAAGCGGGTGGCCCAGTTGACCGAGACCCGGGCCGACGCGGCGGGCAGCCAGGCGGCCGAGCTGCGGCGCATCGAGCGGGATCTCCACGACGGCGCGCAGGCGCGGCTGGTCGCGATCGGGATGACGCTGGGCACGATCGAGCACCTGATGGAGACGGACCAGGCGGCCGCGCGGGAGCTCCTCTCCGAAGCGCGGCAGTCCTCGGCCCGGGCGCTGCAGGAGTTGCGCGACCTGGTCCGCGGCATCCATCCGCCGGTGCTCGCCGAGCGCGGACTCGGCGACGCCGTCCGGGCCCTGGCGCTGGACAGCGCGTTGCCGACCGAGGTGTTCGTGAGCCTGCCGGACCGACTGCCGGCTCCGGTCGAGGCGGCGGTCTACTTCAGCGTCAGCGAGCTGCTGGCCAACGCGGCCAAGCACTCGGAGGCCGAGCAGGTGTGGGTGGACATCCTCTACCGGGCCGGAATCCTCCGGGTCACGGTGACGGACGACGGTGTGGGCGTGGCGGATCCGTCGCGGGGTACGGGCCTGCGCGGGATCGAGCGTCGATTGGGTACCTTCGACGGTGTCCTCGCCATCGACAGCACGTCCGGCGGTCCCACCACCATCACCTTGGAGTTGCTGTGCGAGTTGTCCTCGCCGAGGACCTCTACCTCCTCCGCGAAGGCCTGATCCGTCTGCTGGAAGCGCACGGCTTCACCATCGCGGCGGCCGTGGAGACCGGCCCCGAGCTGCTGGAGGCGCTGCTGACCCACCGCCCGGACGTGGCGGTGGTGGACGTGCGGCTGCCCCCGACGCTCACCGACGAGGGGCTCCAGGCCGCGCTCAAGGCGCGCCAGGAGATCCGGGGCCTGCCGGTGCTGGTGCTCTCCCAGCACGTCCAGCAGCTCTACGCGCGGGAGTTGCTGGCCGACGGCACGGGCGGGGTGGGCTACCTGTTGAAGGACCGGGTGTTCAACGCGGGGCAGTTCATCGACGCGGTCCGCCGGGTGGCGGCGGGCGGGACGGCGATGGACCCTGACGTGATCGCCAAGCTGATGCAGACCACCTCGCGCCGCCCGGGGCCGCTGCTCGGGCTGTCCCCGCGCGAGCGCGAGGTGCTGGAGCTGATGGCCGAGGGCTGCTCCAACTCGGCGATCGCCGCCCGCCTCTCGGTGAGCGACGGAGCGGTGGCCAAGCACATCGCCAACATCTTCAGCAAGCTCGGGCTCGCCCCCGACGAGGATGCCAACCGCCGGGTGATGGCCGTCCTGGCCTACCTCAACGGCACGGCGGGGCAGAGCCGCTGACGGCCCGACCGGTGCCGGCGCCCCGGGCGCGGTGGGTACTGTGACACCCCAGGCTGCGGAAACGCTGAAACACCCGTACGAGTAAACTCCGGTGGGCCGAGCCCGGACGCTGTTCAGCCGTCCGGCGGCCCGACTGGCGGGAACCGGCAGCCGATGCGCGTACGGCAGCAGCCGACATCCAGGGGTTGATAGACGTAATGGCACGCCCAACGCTCACCAAGGCCCATCGCGGCCTGCTCGGCCTGGTCGCGGCCGGGGCCTGCATCATCTCGGGCATCGGGTTCGCGGGCTCGTACAACGCGGTGCGCGAGCTGGCCCTGGAGAAGGGCTTCGGTGCCTTCTCCTACGCCTTCCCGATCGGCGTGGACGCGGGCATCGTGGTGCTCCTCGCCCTCGACCTGGTGCTGACCTGGCTGCGGATCCCCTTCCCGATGCTGCGGCAGACCGCCTGGCTGCTGACCGTCGCCACCATCGCCTTCAACGCGGCGGCCTCCTGGGGCGACCCGCTCGGCATGGGGATGCACGCCGTCATCCCGGTGCTGTTCGTCGTCGTCGTCGAGGCCTCCCGGCACGCGGTCGGCCGGATCGCGGCGATCACCGCGGACCGGCACATGGAGTCGGTCCGGGTGATGCGCTGGATACTCTCCCCGGTGCCGACCTTCCGGCTCTGGCGGCGGATGAAGCTCTGGGAGCTCCGCTCCTACGAGGAGGTCATCCGGCTGGAGCAGAACCGGCTGGTCTACCGGGCGCAGCTGCGCTTCCGCTACGGCCGCGGCTGGCGCCGCTCGGCGCCGATCCAGGCGCTGCTGCCGCTCAAGCTCGCCAAGTTCGGCGTCCCGCTGGACCCGTCGCTGCTCGACCGGCTGGACGAGGAGGGCCGCGAGCGCGAGGCCAAGGTCGCCCTGGCGGAGCAGCCGTCCCAGGAGCTCGGGGCCCAGCCCCAGCAGGCCCGGGCCGCGGCGATCGCCGCCCCGGTCCCGGTCCCGGCCGGAGCCCAGCAGCACCAGGCCGCACCGGCGGCCCCGGCCGACCAGCCGCAGCCGCAGCCCCAGCCCGAGGCCCCCGCAGCCGCGGCCCCGATCGCGCCGGAGGTCGCCGCACCGATGCTGGCGAGGCTGCACGCCGTCCGGCTGCGTGCCGCCCAGGAGCCGGAGGCGGAGGAGGCCGCCGCCCCGCAGCCGCGCGGCGAGGAGCTGAACGTCTGGACCGAGCGCCCGGTCCGCACCACCGGCCACTCGGTCGACGCCGCCCCGGGCGGTCGGGTCCCGGGCCAGGCCTCCCCGTGGTTCAAGCCCCCGCGCCCGGCCGCCGAGGAGCCCGCCGCCGGTCCCCGGCCGCAGGGCCAGCAGCAGGCCTCCGTCCAGCCCGGCACCGAGGCGACCGTCGAGCCGGCGGTCGAGTCGCAGCACCGTCAGCCGGCCGCCCAGGCCGAGCACCGCGCCCGGCCCGAGCAGTCCGCGCCGGCCGAGGAGCCCGCTCAAGGCGTCCCCACCGAAGCCGACCCGGCACCCGTGCAACTGGACGAGGACATCGCCTACGACGGCCTGGTCTCCTACATGGACAGCTACGGCCACCAGCCCGACCCGCCGCGCCTCGCCGCCTGGCTGACCACCGAGTACGGGGTCACCGGCAAGGGGCCGGACGGTGCGGTCCACCCCAAGGAGGTCGCCGAGCTCTACCCGCTGCTGCGCGACCGCTACCTGGCCGCCGGGCGGGACTGAGTCCGCGCGGCCCCCGCGCCGACACCCCGCGTCCACCGCTCGGTCGGCCATTGACGCCCGACCCGGCCGGAGTTACCTTCGCCTCAACAAATTGTTGAAGCGCTGGTTCGGCATGGAGGAGTGCGGATGTCGCAGGTCGAGGTCGACGGAACCGGACCGACGGGCGGGGCCTCCTTCTCCGCCGCCGCCCGCGCCGCCGTGGAGGCGCTGCTCGCCCCCGTGGACGCCGACCTGGCGCGCCGCTACCCGGGCGAGACCGGCACCCGGCAGCCGGTGCACACCGTCTACGTCCCCGCCGACGTCTTCCGCGCCGACACCGTACGGGAGTGGGGCCGCCAGGCCCTGGAGGCCTTCGACACCCACGCCGGCACCCCCGCCGAGCTCGCCCGCGCCCTCGGCGTCGCCGACGACGCCCTGCTCGCCGACGTGCACGCCCGGGTCCGGGCCAAGCTGGAGCGCGAGCCGGTCGAGGACCTGCGGATCGACTTCGAGGACGGCTACGGGCCCCGCCCCGACGCCGAGGAGGACGCCGCCGCCGTCCGGGCCGCCGAACTGGTCGCCGCCGCCGTGGCGGGGGGCAGCGCGCCGCCGTACGTCGGCATCCGGGTCAAGTGCATGGAGGCGCCCGTCCGGGCCCGCGGCATCCGCACCCTGGAGCTCTTCCTCGCCACCCTGCTGGCGAACGGCGGCCTGCCCGACGGCCTGGTGCTGACCCTGCCCAAGGTGACCTACGCCGAGCAGGTCACCGCGCTGGTCCGGCTGCTGGAGGACTTCGAGCGCCGGGCCGGGCTGCCCGCCGGCCGGATCGGCTTCGAGATCCAGATCGAGACCACCCAGGCGATCCTCGGCCCGGACGGCCGGGCCACCGTCGCCCGGATGATCGAGGCCGCCGAGGGCCGGGCCACCGGACTGCACTACGGCACCTTCGACTACAGCGCCTCCTGCGGCGTCAGCGCGGCCCACCAGAGCATGGACCACCCGGTCGCCGACCACGCCAAGGCGGTCATGCAGGTGGCCGCGGCCGGTACCGGCGTCCGGCTCTCCGACGGCTCGACCAATGTGATCCCCACCGGCACGACCGAGCAGGTGCACGCCGCCTGGAAGCTCCACCACGACCTGGTCCGCCGCTCGCTCGCCCGCGCCTACTACCAGGGCTGGGACATGCACCCGGCGCACCTGCCGACCCGCTACGTCGCGGTGTACTCCTTCTACCGGGAGGGCCTGGCGGCGGCCGCCGCCCGGCTCGCCGCGTACGTCGCCAAGGCGGGCGGCGACGTGATGGACGAGCCGGCCACCGCCCGGGCGCTCAGCGGCTACCTGCTGCGCGGCCTGGACTGCGGCGCCGTCGACTCGGCCGAGGTCACCGCGCTGACCGGTCTGGACCGAGCGCAGCTGGACGCCCTGGCCGGCCGCTGACCCCCAGGCCCAGGCACCGCGCCCGAGCCCGGGCCCGGCCCCGTCGGCCCCGGCCGTGCGCCAACTAGGCTGGCGGTGCCGCCCCGGACCCCCGGTGCGCGCACCGCCAGCCGTCGCCGTTCCCGGGAGAACCACCGCGCCATGTCCGCCACGCCGGAACCGACCGCCAGGCCGTACCTCACCATCCGGCGGGCCGGCAGCCACGAGACCGAGATCAAGAAGTCCCGCTTCATCTGCCACCTCGCCCGGGTCTCGGACGAGGACGAGGCGCAGGCCTTCATCGCGGGCGTGCGCAAGCAGTACTGGGACGCCCGGCACAACTGCACCGCCTTCGTGGTCGGCGAGGAGCAGCGCCGCGAGCGCTCCAGCGACGACGGCGAGCCCGGCGGCACGGCCGGGGTGCCGATGCTGGAGGTCCTGCGCCGACGCGGCCTGACCGACACCGTCGCCGTGGTGACCAGGTACTTCGGCGGGATCAAGCTCGGCGCGGGCGGCCTGGTGCGGGCGTACGGGAACGCGGTGTCGGCGGCGGTCGACGAGGTCGGACTGCTGGAGCGGCGCCCGGTCGCCCTGCTCGCGGTGACGGCGGACCACGTGCGCGCCGGGCGGGTGGAGAACGACCTGCGGGCCGCCGGGTACGCGGTGAGCGACCTCGCCTACGAGGCGGCCGGGGTGCGGATCGAGGTGGGCGTGCCGGAGCCGGAGGTGGCCGGGTTCCACACCTGGCTGGCCGAGGCGACCGGCGGCACCGCGGTCGCCGTGCCGGCCGGGCGCACCCACGTCGAGGTACCGGTCTGAGCCGTGCGCTCCGCCCGCCCGGCGGCGGGCCGGGGGACCGACTTCCGGACGTACGTCCGGCCGGCGCCCGGGGGCCGAACCCGTGGTAGTGCTCGCCCACCACTCCGCGCCGCCGCGCCGGCCGGTGGCCGGACCGGTGCCCGAGCCCGCCGGGAGGCGTCGCTGCCCGTAGCCGAAGGCTCGCGCCACGCGGAAGACGGCTTGAACAGATTCACTCGAACGTAGTCTCGTGGCCCGGAGTTGGAACTTCCGCTCCGGGCCGTGGCGTTTCCTGGGCAAGGTTCCGGCCGAACCGGATGAAAACCGTCGATGGAGGACAACAGACCCCACCCCGCACCACGGAGGTATGCGCATGACCTCAGACCGCTCGCCGTCGCCCGCCGGTGCCGACCTACCCGGCCCCCGCGGCCCCGCGACGCCCTACCGGATGACCGTCACCACCGCCCTTCCGCACGCCGAGGCCGTCGCCCTGGCCGACGCCCAGCTCGCCTCCTGGTTGAAGCAGGAGGGCTGCGAGGAGCCCCCGCCCACCCCCGGCGCCGCGCTCGGCGCACCCCCCGCCGCCGAACGCCTGCGCCTGGGCGAGCGCGTCCTGCTGGACCGCGACCAGGGACCGCTGCGCGGCGGCCCCGGCGCCGGCCGCTACGACCGCCGCCGGCTGCGCACCCCGGCCCCGCACGGCACCCGGCAGCTCACCCTCACCGTGGCCACCGACCCCGGCGGCCCCACCTGGGTCCGGCTGGAGGCCGAGACCCACAGCACCGGCAGCGGTGTGCGCACCCCCTGCCGGGTGCCGGTGCCCGAGCTCGCCCGCACCCTCCTCCCGCTGCTCGACGCCGCCGACGGCCCGGCCGCCGTCCACTCCGCCCCCCGGGTGATCACGGCCGACGAGGTCGACGACCTGATCGACGAGCTGTGCGACCCGGAGCGCCGGCTGCCCACGGTGGTCGCCAGCGTGCCGGTGAACCTCCCGGTCGAGCACTGGGTCGAGGAGGTGGTCCGCCCGCTCTGCCGCCAGCTGCCCGGCCTCGCCACCGCCTACGTGCTGGACCCGGGCGCCCGAACCGGGTTCAACGTCGCGCTGGAGTACCACAGCGTGTACGGCGGCGCCGTGCGCACCTACCTGCCCGAGGTGGACCCGGCCTCCCGGCAGGACGGCGCCCGACATCCGGTGCTCGCCCGGGGCCGAATAGAACAGGACCTCCGCCGCGCCGCCGGGCTGCTCGCCCGCGAGCCCCGCCGCCTGGCCGCCGACCAGCCGCTCCCGCCGCCGCTGGCCGCCGTCCCGGTGCTGCGCGTCCCGCCCCCGCAGCTGCGCCCGGCCGCCGGACCCCCCGTTGGCCCCCCCGCCGAACCGGCCGCGCTCGCCCGCGAGGAGCAGCAGGACCGCGCCGAGCAGCAGGCCAGGGCCGATGAGCTGGAGCGGGTCCGGCACACCCTCCGTCTGGAGCGCCGTGACCGCGCCCAGTCCCGGGACGGCCACGAGGGCCGCCTGCGCACCGGCGCCCGGAGCGCCCTGAGCGGGCGTCACTGCACCGGGCCGACCGCCCTGCCCGGCGCCGCGCCCACCACCTCGGGCACCGGACCGACCATCGTCGGCCGGCTCGCCGCCCAGCCCGGCGGGTGGCCGGACAAGCCCGAGACCTTCACCGAACTCCTCGCCAGGCTGGGCGAGTTCTCCCTGCTCACCTTCACCGGCGACCAGAAGAACGCACTCGCCCTGGACGGCCTCCAGTGCGCCGGGGCCGGCTGGGCCCGGCTCGCCTGGGACGGCCTGACGGCCCTCCAGGAGTACGCCGAGGCGGCCGTGCGCGGCGCGGCCGGCGGGGACTTCAAGCAGTGGTGCGAGCGCACCCCGGACGGCTGCCACCGCTTCCCGCCCCGCAAGGCCGTGCGCGGGGAGTCCCGGACGGTGTTCAGCCACACCAAGTGGAAGCGCGAACGGATGCTGCCGGTGCCGGAATGCGTCGACGCCTCCCGGCGCGCGTTCATGGGCGCGCACCTGCGGATCGGCGGCGGTCGCACCGCACCCCGGCTGCACTACCTGGACGACTGCTCCGGCAGCGGCCGGATCTACGTGGGCTACATCGGCCTGCACCTCACCAACACCCGGACCAACTGACGGGCTCGGCTGACCGCTGCGCCCGTTCGGTGGACAATGTCCGGCAGGGGCGGGGCTGCGGTTGGTCCGCCGCCCGGGGCAGGCGCCGGACGAGCATGGGGGAACGACGACCGATGCAGTACTCAGCAGACGGCCAGTCCGACGGCACCGCCACCGTCCAGTTCCCCCAACCGGGCTTCCTCGCCTCGGTGTTCCGCGACCTCGGCGCCGACGAGGACCCGGAGGCGGACGGTGCCGCAGGCCCCCCGGCCCCCGGCCGCCCCGATCCGGGGGCGGCCGGGAGCGGCCCGTCCGCCCCGGCACCCGCAGGGCCCGCCACCACCGATCAGGCCTCCACCGGCCCCCGCCCGTCCGGCCCCGACTCGTTCGGCCCCGACCCGTCCGGGCCCGGCGCCTCCACCCCGGGTGCTGCCGACCCCGCCGACCCCGCCGGCCCCGACCAGGCCGTCGCGGCGCACGCCCGGGCCGCCGCCCTCACCCACCACCGCACGCTCACCGTCCGGGCCGAGCACGACCGGCTGGCCGACCTGCTGCGGCGGGCCGCCCTGCCCGTCTCGGCGATGGACTTCGAGAGCCAGCTGCGCCACTACGAGCCCCGCCCCTACCCGGCCGACGGCCCGGCCGTCGTCGAAGGCGCCGAGCCCCGCTGGGAGGACTTCGCCCCCGCCGATCCGGCCGCCGCCGACCCCGGGAGCGGCCCCTCCCGGCGACTGCTGGACTCCGGCTACCAGCGCGAACTCGCCCAGGCCCGGCTGACCCACCAGCGCGCCCTGCGGGAGTGGCGCACCCGCCGGGCCGAGGCGGGCAGCCCGGCCGCCGACGAGTCCCGGCGCGCCCACGAGGCGGCCGAGGAGGCCCGGGCCCGCGCCGTGCGCGAGTACAACGACAGCCTGGAGGAGTGCCGGCGCGCCTACCGGCTGGCCGAGCCCGCCGCCGTGGAGTCGCTGCTGGAACGGGCCCTGGCCGCCGCGGAGACCGCCACCCAGGACCTCCCCGCCCCCTGCCGGGCGGTCTTCCGCCCGCTCACCCGCACCGCCGTGCTGGACCTCGACCTGCCCCCGCTCGACCTGGTGCCCTCGCTCACCGGCTACCGGCTCGCCCCCGAGGGCGACATCCTCCCGGTGCCGCGTCCGCCCGCGGACCGGGCCACCGACTACCTGCGGCTGGTCGCCCGGCTCGCGCTGCGCTCGCTGCAGGCCGCCGACGCCGTGGACACCGACGAGATACTCGCCGGAGTGGTCCTCAACGGCTGGCTGCGCGAGCCCGGTGCCGAGCCGCTCTGCCTGGTCAGCGTGGACGCCGACCGCGACGCCCTGGCCCGCACCCGGCTGCTGCCGCCGGAGACCCCGTACGAGGAGCGCGACGACGAGGGCGTCTACGCCGACGCCGAACAGGACGAGGCGCTGGTCCGGCTGCGCCAGCTCGGCGCCGCCGTCACCCCGGACCCGTACGCCCGGGCGGCCGTCCAGCCCGCCGCCCGGGCCGGTGCCGCCGTCCCGGCCGCGCCCGACCTGTCCGCCAACGAGTTCGCCCAGCTGGTGCGCGACCTGCTCACCCGGGGCGGGCTCGCCGAGTGGAGCGTGCGGCTGCGGGGACCGGCCGGGCTGGTCGCCACCGGTGAGGGCGCCCCCGGCAGTGCGCTGCCCGGCCGCTGGGTGGTCTGGGCGTCCCGGGACCCGGCCGCCGTCACCGCGGAGCAGATCGAGACACTGGCCGAGGCGGTCCGCGAGGAGTCCGCCGAACGCGGCCTGCGGCTGACCACCGGCCAGTTCGCCGAGGCGGCCCTGGACCTCTCGGCCGGGGAGGGCCACCGGCACATCCACCTGATCGACGGCGACGGTGTCCGCGAGCTCGCCCGCACCCACCTCGGCCTGCCGCTCGCCGCCGGCCGCTGACCCCTGCCCGGACCGGCTCCGACCAGGGAGTTCACCCCGACGGCCCACCCGGCGGGCGGCCCTCCGTACCCGGACCAAGGCTGAGGGGACCGGGCCGGGGCGACCGCCGCCGAGGACCGGCCGGGCCGGCGGCACCCCGGGCGATCACCGCCGAACGGGCGTCCGGTACGGTCGGCGGTCGGCCCGGCCACGGGCGGACCCCAGGGGGAGAGGAATGGGCAGAGCGCTCGTCAGACCACACGGCAGCACCGGTCATCCGGCGGAGGCGGCCCGGTGACCGCCGTCCTGGTCGCCGCCGGGGCGTTCCTGATGACCCTGATCGGCGGCTTCGTCGCCCAGCGCACCGGCGACCGCCGCCACCTGGTGCTCGGCTTCGCCGCCGGCCTGATGCTCGGCGTGGTCGCCTTCGACCTGCTGCCCGAGGCCATCCACCAGGCGCCGGGCGAGGTGCACGGCGTGCCCCAGGCGCTGCTGATGTTCGCCGCCGGCTTCCTCACCATCCACGTGGTCGAGCGCGCCGTCGCCATCCACCGCGGCCACGAGGGCGAGTACGCCGAGCACACCCACGGCCACCAGCACGGCCACGCCCACCGCAGCGGGCACCAGGGCGTCGGCCTGACCGCCGCCCTGGCCCTGGTCGGGCACAGCGTGATGGACGGCTTCGCGATCGGCGCCGCCTTCCAGGCCGGCAGCACGGTCGGCACGGTGGTGGCCATCGCGGTGGTCGCGCACGACTTCGCCGACGGGTTCAACACGTACACGATCACCCGGCTGTACGGGAACAACCGGCGCCGGGCGCTGACCCTGCTCGCCGCCGACGCCCTGGCCCCGGTCTCCGGCGCCGCGATCACCCTGGCCTTCACCATCCCGGAGCACCTGCTCGGCCTCTACCTGGGCTTCTTCTCCGGCTTCCTGCTCTACCTCGCGACCTCCGACATCCTCCCCGAGGCGCACAGCCCGCACCCCTCGCGCAGCACCCTGCTGTGCACGGTGGCCGGGGTCGGCTTCATGTGGCTGGTCATCGGCTTCGCCACCTAGGAACCTGCCCGGCGTCCCGGGCCCGGCCGCGCAAGGCCAGGCCCGGCCCGCGGGACACGCCTCAGCCCGGCAGGGCGCCCCAGCCGTCCCGCATCGCCGCCAGCGCCTCGGTGATGGCCGGCCGCCGGGAGGCCTGGCTGCGCCAGAGCGCGAACACCCGCCGGCTCGGCTGCGAGGCGACCGGGCGGGCCGCCACCCCGGCCGGCAGCGGGCCCCGGCCGAGCCGGGGCACCACGGCCATCCCCAGTCCGGCCGCGACCAGGGCGATCTGGGTCTCGAAGTCGCCGACCTGGTGGTGCACGTCCGGTTCCTCCCCGGCCTCGCGCAGGGTGCGGACCAGCCAGTCGTGGCAGATGTTGCCCGGCGGCACGCTGATCCAGCGCTGTCCGCGCAGCCGCTCCACCGGCACCGCGTCCAGCCCGGCCAGCTCGTCCCCGGCGGGCAGCACCAGGTCCACCGGGTCCGTCCCGAGGTCCAGCCGGGAGAGCCCCTCCTGCACGGGCAGCGGCACGGTCGGCCAGTCCTGCACCAGCGCCAGGTCCACCTCCCCGCGCGCCACCAGCTCCGCCGCCGGGTACGGGTCGCTCTCCAGCAGCCGTACGTCCAGCTCCGGGCAGCGCCGCCGCAGGTCGGCCAGCACCCCGGGCATCAGCCCGCGCGCCCCGGTCGCGAAGGCGGCCACCAGCAGCCGCCCGACCGCCCGGCCGCGCTGCTCCTCCAGCCGCACCTCGGCCTGCTCCACCAGCCCCAGGACGGCCCGCGCGGTGGCCGCCAGCTCCCGCGCCGCGTCGGTCAGCACCACGCCCCG
The DNA here is from genome assembly GCF_042738155.1 of Kitasatospora sp. NPDC059088. Lineage (NCBI taxonomy): Bacteria > Bacillati > Actinomycetota > Actinomycetes > Kitasatosporales > Streptomycetaceae > Kitasatospora > Kitasatospora sp. NPDC059088. The sequence continues at coordinate 12,137 of NZ_JBHYGR010000117.1, forward strand.
GCCCTGCCGCTCCAGCAGCACCGTCCGGGTCTCCCGCTCCAGCTTGGCGATCTGCTGGGAGACCGCCGAGGGCGTGAAGCCGAGCGCGGCCGCCGCCCCGCCGACCGAGCCGTGCACCGACACCGCGTGCAGCGCCCGCAGGCGCCCCAGATCCATCATGCAGTGATCCTAAAGAATCACGTTCAGTATTCATCGCTGGTGCTGAAGGGTCCCGCGCCACCATGCTCGGCCCATGACCGCGATCCCCGCCGCACCGCAGGCCGCAACCCCCGCCGCGTCGGCCGGCGCGAGCATGCGCCCCCGTCACATCGCCCTGGCCGTCCTGGTGGCCGCCGTGTGGGGCCTCAACTTCGTCCTCATCCACGTCGGCCTGGACAGCTTCCCGCCGCTGCTCTTCTGCGCCCTGCGGTTCGCCGTGGTCGCGGTGCCCGCGGTCTTCTTCGTCGGCCCGCCCCGGGTGGCCCGGCGCTGGGTGCTGGCGGTCGGCGTGGTGCTCGGGGTGGTCAAGTTCGGGCTGCTCTTCCTCGGCATGCACGCCGGGATGCCGGCCGGCCTCTCCTCCCTGGTGCTCCAGGGGCAGGCGGGGTTCACCGCGCTGTTCGCCGCCGTCCTGCTGCGCGAGCGCGCCGGCCGCCGGCGGCTGCTCGGCCTGGGCCTGGCCTTCGCGGGCATCGCCCTGAGCGCCCTCGACCAGGGCCTCGGCGGCCCGTTCGGGGCCTTCGTCCTGGTCGTGCTGGCCGCCGTCGCCTGGGGCCTGTCCAACGTGCTGACCCGCAGGGCCGCGCCGCCGGACGCGCTGCGCTGGATGGTCTGGGTCAGCGCGGTGCCGCCGCTGCCGCTGCTGGCCCTGTCGCTGCTGGTGGAGGGCCCGGACGCGGACCTGCGGGCACTCGGCGGGATGACGGCGGCCGGGCTCGGCGTGATCGGCTACGTCGGGCTGGTCTCCACCCTGTTCGGCTTCGTCGCCTGGAGCTACCTGCTGCGCAGCTACGACGCCACCGCGGTCGCGCCCTACTCGCTGCTGGTGCCGGTGTTCGGGATGTCCTCGGCCTGGCTGCTGCTCGGCGAGCGGGTCACCCCGACGGCCGCCACGGCCGCCCTGCTGGTGATCGCCGGGATCGGGATCACCGCGCTGCGCCCGGGGGCGCCGTCCGCACTGGCGGCCCGGCTTCGAGGAAGCGCGCCTCGGCGGCCCGCAGCACTCGCAGCAGCACCTCCTCGTCCTCGGGGCTGACCTCGCCGAAGTAGTCCTGGGCGACCTCGTCCCGGACCTGGAGGATCCGCTCCACCGCCGCGCGCCCGTCCTCGGTCAGCAGGATCCGGACCGCCCGGCGGTCGGCCGGGTCGGGGCGGCGCTCGACCAGGCCGGCCTCCTCCAGCGCGTCGACGACCGTGGTGGCCGAGCGCGGGGCGATGTGCAGCTTGTCGGCGAGGTCGCTCAGCCGCATCGCCCGGTCCGGCGACTCGCAGCCGGGTACGTGGGCGAGCGTGCGCAGCGCCCGGGCCTGGCCGGGGGTGATGCCGTACGGCTCCAGCCGCCAGCCGGTCTGCCGGCGGATCCGCTTGATCGCCCTGGTCATCGCGTCCGCCAGTTCGGCGGGGACGCCGGAGGTGCCGGGGTCGGCGGAGGTGCCGGGGTCGCCGGGCCGGGGGCCGGGGGAGGGGTCCGCCGGATCGTCGGTCGGCGTGGTGGTCATCGGCGGTCTCCTCGGCTGGGGTCGGCCCAAGCGTATCGGCCGGTCCCGGGCGTGTGGCCGACCGTGGAAAGTGCTCGGAGAAATATCTTGAGCTTAGCTCAGCATCTGCGTTACGGTACTTCCAAGTGAGGGGACCCTAAGTTCCCCTTCCCGATCCTGGAGTTCCCGTGCCCGTTTCCACCGCCCGCGTCGCCACCGACCGCCCCGCCCGCTACGCCAAGCAGCTCGCCGCCCACATGAGCAAGCGGATCGAGACCTCCTTCTCCCCGGAGACCGGCCACGGCACCCTGGTCTTCAAGGCCGGCACCGCCACCATGGAGGCCCGGCCGGACGCCCTGCTGCTCACCGTCGAGGGCGAGCGCCAGGACCTGGCCGGCCTGGAGGACGTGGTCGGCCGCCACCTCGTCCGCTTCGGCGCCCGCGACGAACTCGTCGTCGAATGGCACCGCGACAACGGCGAGACCGGCCTCGTCCACCGCAACGACGACGAGGACGCCCCCGAGCAGGGCACCCCCGAGGCCTGACCCCCGAGGCCTGACGCCCTCGGGCGCCGGGGAGGCCCGCCGCCCTCAGGCGCCCGGCCTCGGCAGCCGGCGGTCCAGCGCCCACAGCACCAGGACGGCCAGGCACCAGCTCGCCAGCACGTCCAGCAGCCAGTGGAAGTCGCTCCACACCAGCCCCGCGCCCACGCCGAGCGTCAGCACCACCGCGCCCGCGGTCAACCCCCGGGCCGTCCGCCGACCCGCCGCCCGGGCCAGCAGCAGCGCCGCCACCCCGTACAAGATGGTCGCCGTCGCGGTGTGCCCGGACGGGTACCAGCCCCACTGCCCCGGCAGCAGCGGGCCCCCGAGCGGGCCCGGCCGGGCGAACCCGGCCTTCGCCGGGACCACCAGCAGCGGGATCAGCAACGACGTCAGCGCCGCCACCGGCAGCGGCAGCCACCAGCGCACCGCCCCCGCCCGACGCCACCACCAGGCGGCCAGCCCACCGGCCGCCAGCAGCACCGGGACGGCGGGCACCCCGTCGCCCAGGTTCGACAGCAGGTGGCCCAGGTCGTCCAGCAGGGCGCTCGGGTGATCACGGTGGGACGTCCGGACGGCCGCGCGCACCCAGCGGTCCACCCCCAGCAGCGGCCCGTCCACCGCCACCTGCCAGGACACCACCAGCAGCACCACCGCCGCGACCACCGGCACCGCCACCGACCGGGCCACCCGGCCCGGAACGGCGGACAGCCGCCCCGGAGCAGGGGGGAGAGCTCCGGGGCGGCTCTGATGATCGCCGTTCCGTGCGCCCCGGGGGGTGTGGGTCGGACGGTCGGTCGATCGGCCTTCGGTGGGTGCCACCCCTCCCGGGGTGGACCGGTTGTCCTCGCGAGGCCCGCGCGGACCGGCCCCTCCGGGAGGCCCCGCGGACGGCCCCGCCAACGGCTGGGGCTCGCTGTCCATCGGTGATGACACTACGTCAACCGCCCTTCCCGACCGAGCGCCTCCAGCGATTCCGCACATCATCTTCACCCCGCCCCGGAGGCCCTCCGGACGGTCCCCCCGATGATGCCCGACCACCCGGGCGGCATGCGAAAACCGCCCGGGGACTGTCCGGACGGGCAGCCGGGAACCGGACGGAAAACCGAACGGCCCGCGAGGACCAGAGGTCCCCACGGGCCGTTCAGCGCTGTCCGGACAACCCTCCGGCGGGGGTTTCACGACCTGACGGGCGACACCGCTCAGGCGGCGGCGAACGCCGCCTCCAGGATGTCCAGGCCCTCGTTCAGCAGGTGCTCCGGCATGACCAGCGGCGGCAGGAAGCGCAGCACGTTGCCGTAGGTGCCGGCGGTCAGCACCACCAGGCCCTCGGCGTGGCAGGCCTTGGCGATGGCCGCGGTGACCTCCGCGTTCGCCTCCTTGGTGCCCGGCTTCACCAGCTCGACGGCGACCATCGCGCCGCGGCCGCGGACCTCGCCGATGACGTCGAACTTCTCCTGCATGGCCCGCAGGCGGCCCAGCATGACCTCGCCGATCCGCTGCGCCTTGCCGACGAGGTCCTGCTCCTTCATGGTCTCGATCGAGCCCAGCGCGGCGGCACAGGCCACCGGGTTGCCGCCGTAGGTGCCACCCAGGCCACCCGCGTGCGCGGCGTCCATGATCTCGGCGCGACCCGTCACCGCGGCCAGCGGCAGACCGCCGGCGATGCCCTTGGCGGTGGTGATCAGGTCCGGGACGATGCCCTCGTCCTCGCACGCGAACCACTGGCCGGTGCGGCAGAAGCCGGTCTGGATCTCGTCGGCGACGAACACGATGCCGTTCGCCTTCGCGAACTCCACGATCGCCGGCAGGAAGCCCTTGGCCGGCTCGATGAAGCCGCCCTCGCCCTGGATCGGCTCGATGATGATCGCGGCGACGTTCTCGGCGCCGATCTGCTTGTTGATCATGTCGATCGCCTGCGCGGCGGCCTCGGCGGCGCAGTTCTCCGCGCCCGTCAGCCAGCGGTACGGGTAGGCCACCGGCACCCGGTGGATCTCCGGGGCGAACGGACCGAAGCCCTGCTTGTACGGCATGTTCTTCGCCGTCAGGCCCATGGTCAGGTTGGTGCGGCCGTGGTAGCCGTGGTCGAACACCACGACGGCGGTGCGCTTGGTGTACGCGCGGGCGATCTTCACCGCGTTCTCGACCGCCTCGGCGCCCGAGTTGAACAGCGCCGTGCGCTTGTCGTGGTCACCCGGGGTCAGCTCGTTCAGCTGCTCGGCGACGGCCACGTAACCCTCGTACGGGGTCACCATGAAACAGGTGTGGGTGAAGGCGGCCAGCTGCTCGCTCGCCCGGGCCACCACGGCCTCGGCGCTGTTGCCGACGTTGGTCACGGCGATGCCGGAACCGAAGTCGATCAGCGAGTTGCCGTCCACGTCCTCCAGCACGCCGCCGTTGGCACGGGTGACGTACACCGGCAGGGTGGTGCCGACACCGGCCGCCACCGCACCCAGCTTGCGGGCCTGCAGCTCCTGCGACTTCGGACCCGGGATCGCGGTGACCAGGCGGCGCTCCTGCGGGAGCGGCGTTACGGCGCTCATGGGGTATCTCCAGACTTCTCGGCTCGGTGCTTCGCAGGCTACGGCCGCCCTCCCCGACCGGGCATGCGCCACTCGGTAGCACTGCGCCGTCCGACTTGTCCGGCACGGCCAGCCCGAGCGCCACGACTACCCGCAGACCCCGCTCCACTACCCTGAGCGCGGGCGTGTCGCCGGTACGGCGGCATGGGTATGGCGGCACCGACGGCGGTCGGGCCGGGCGGGCGAGGGAGCGGGGCCGTACATGGCACAGGACGGGTCACACCACCAGGTCGACCACACCACCACCAGACCCCCGACCCCCCTCCCCCACCCACGCCCGGCCACCGCCCCCGGCGGGGCCTTCGACCTCGCCGCCTGGGCCACCGCCCCGCGCCCCGAGGCCGAACCCGGCGTCTACCGCCTCGGCTACCGCCGCATCGACCCGGAACGCGCGGAGGCCGCCCGCGTCCCCACCTGGCCGCTGCTGCTGCGGGCGGCGCTCAACGCGGTGGTGGGGTGGCTGGCCTTCGTCTACGGCACCCAGCTGGTGCTCCGCCTGATCGTGATCACCGTGTGGGTCGATCACCCCACCGAGACCCTGGTGACCGTCGTCGGGGTGTCGGTGAACGTCGTCGTGGCCGCTGCGGTCATCAAGGTCTTCGGCCGGATGGGCCGCTGGCCCGAGGTCTGGCGCCGCTACGCCGCCCCGCTGCTGTCGCGGACGGTGACGCAGGTGGAGCCCGCCGAGGAGGACGGGGCGGTGGTGGAGGCGGCTCGGGGGCGGGACCCGTGGGACGGGCTGCGGCAGGGCGGGGCGTTCGAGGCGGCGGCGCGGCTGGAGGCCGAGGCGGTCGGCGATGTCGACTACGTGCGGATCCAGCGCGCCTGGGAGTCCGCGCAGGCGGACCCGGCGTTCGTGCCCGCGTTCACCGAGCAGGTGGCCGCGCGCGGCGCGGCGGCCTTCGCCCACCCGTCCGAGGCGCGTGAGCTGCCCGGCCGGGTGCGGCGGCACGACCTGCTGCTGGGCCAGGTCTGCCTCGGTGTGGCCCAGGACGTGCCGAAGAACCCGCTGAACCACCGCGCGGCGGACTTCGCACTGGACCCGGCGGTGCTGGGCACCTCGCTGCTGGCGGTCGGCCCGGCCGGGACGGGGAAGACGGCCCGGCTGGCCCGGCCGGTGGCCGAGGCGCTGTGCCTGCAGGCGCTGGCCGGTACCGCGTGCGCGGTGGTGGTCGGGGCGGCGGACGCCGACCTCGGCCCGGACTCCTGGTACGACGTGGTGATCGCGCCCGGTGACCAGGCCTCGGTGTACGGGCTGGACCTGTACGGTGCGGCGCAGGATCCGGACGAGGCCGCGGCGCGGCTGGCCGACGCCCTGCTGCCGGACGAGCTGACCGCCCGCGCGGAGAACGCCCGGACGGCGCTGCAGCAGGTGGTGGGCCCGTTCCACGCCGCGTACCGCCGCTACCCGGGGGTGCGCGAGCTGCGGGCCCTGCTGGGCGGCGAGCCGGACGCGCTGGCGGCGCTGGTGAAGGCGCTCGGCACGGCGGGCCGGCTGGCCGCGTACGAGCGGGACCTGGAGTACCGGGAGCGCCAGCGGGGCCGGGCGGACGACCCGGGGGCGCTGCTGGCGGACCGGCTGGGGCTGCTGGAGCGGCCCGCCTTCGAGGGGGCCTTCGCGACCGACGGAACGGGCCGTCCCCCGTTCGCGATGCGGGTGCTGGACCATCCGCTGCGGGTGCGGGTGAAGCTGCCCGAGCGCAGCCACCCGGAGGCGGCCCGGATGCTGTCCCGGCTGGTGGTGGGGCAGTTCGTGCAGGCGGCCGGTGCGCGGGAGGACCGTTCGCTGTTCGCCGGGCTGGTGGTGGACGATGCCTCGGCGGCGCTGGACTCCGGTACCGTCCGCGGTCTGCAGCGGATGCGCGGCGCGAACGCGGGTGCGGTGCTGCTGCTGCGCACCCTGGTGGACCTGCCGGAGGCGCTGCGGGCGCCGCTGTTCGGCGCGGTGGGCTGCCGGGTGGCCTTCCCCGGGATCGCGCCCTGGGACGGGCGGCTGTTCTCGGAGGCCTGGGGGACGCACCTGGTGCAGGAGACCGCGGTGACCCACACCCCCGACACCTCCGGCGGGGTCGTGCGGCGGGCCGGGCGGCTGGGGCGGAAGGCGTTGTCGGGGACGACGGCGCAGACGGAGTCGGTGACGACGCGGGACGTGGAGCGGCTCAGGTGGTCGCCGTCGGATCTGGCGCACGCGTTGCCGGCCGGGCACGCGGTGGTGTCGTTGACGGCGGTGTCGGGGGAGCAGGTTCCGCCGCTGCTGGTGGATCTCCGGGGCTGATGCGGGCGGGCGGTAGAAGTCGCCTCGGAGGTGGATTCGGCAGTGCCGGTTGTCCGGGGCGTCCATAATGAAGGGGAGAGACCCTCACCAGTCCCACTGCCCTCTCCTCGCCCGGCCGCAACGGCGCGGTCAGGTCGACCCTCCGAAGGTGCCATGCCCCCCACACTCGCCTCCGTCGTCCGCAACAGTTCGCTCCACCTGACGGTGCTCGCCGGTGCGGACCACCTGGAGCGGCCGGTCCGCTGGGTGCACACCAGCGAGCTGGACGACCCGACGCCGTTCCTGGAGGGTGGCGAGCTGCTGCTCACCACCGGTATCAAGCTGGGCCGTACGGCGGCGCAGTTGCAGGCGTACGTGCACCGGCTGGCCGATGCCGGGGTGGTCGGGCTGGGCCTGGGGGTGGGCCTGTCGCACACCGAGGTGCCGCAGCCGCTGGTGGACGCGGCGCAGCAGCGGGGTCTGCCGTTGCTGCGGGTGCCGGAGCCGACGCCGTTCATCGCGATCAGCAAGGTGGTGTCGGCGGCGCTGGCCGCGGAGCAGTACGAGGCGGTGACGACGAGCTTCGAGGCGCAGGAGGAGCTGACCCGGGCGGCGCTGGGCAAGGACGGCACGACGGCCGTGGTGCGCCGGCTGGCGGCCCGGCTGGGGGGCTGGGCGGCGCTGTACGACGGCTCGGGCGCGCTGTCGGTGGTGGCGCCGGACTGGGCGGCGCGCCGGGCGGGGCGGCTGGCTGCGGAGGTGGACCGGCTGCGTCGGCGGCCGGCGCCGTCGAGTGCCGCGCTGCAGGGACGGTCGCCGGGGATAGACACGGCGGACGAGGACTACGTGGTGGTCCAGTCGCTGGGGGCGGACCGGCGGGCCCGGGGTTTCCTGGCGGTCGGGACCGAGGACCGGATCACGCCGACCGAGCGGTACGTGCTGAACGCGGCGGTGGCGCTGCTGACGCTCACCCTGGAGCGTTCGCGCGAGCTGCGGCAGGCCGAGGAGCGGATGGGCGCGGCGCTGCTTCGGATGGTGCTGGCGGGCGAGGTGGCGACGGCCCGGCAGGTGGCGGTGGGGCTGTTCGGCGGTCTGCCGGAGGGCACGACGAGGGTTCTGGTGGCCGGGGCGGGGCCGAACGCGGACGCCGCGGAGGCCTTGGTGGAGCTGGGGGACCGGGCCGAGCAGGCGGGTGCCCGGGTGGGCGAGAAGCTGCTGGTGGCGCGGGAGGACGGTGCGCACGGGCCTCGGCTGGTGGTGCTGGCGCTGGACAACGGCGCGGTGCACCGGGCCTGCCTGGGGGTGGTGGAGGAGCACGAGGGCCTGTCGCTGGGCGTCTCGGCCCCGGCCGCGCTGGAGGAGGCCGGTACGGCGCACGCGCAGGCGGAGCGGGCGTTGGCGGTGGCCCTGCGCGGTGGTCGCCGGGCGGTGGACCACGAGGAGGTCGGCGCGGGGTCGCTGCTGCCGCTGCTCGGTGAGGACGCGGTGACGGCGTTCGCGGAGGGGCTGCTGCGGCCGCTGCGCGATCACGACCGGACGGCCCGCGGGGACCTGGTGGCCTCGCTGCGGGCGTGGCTGTCGCGGCACGGGCAGTGGGACGCCGCCGCGGCGGACCTGGGGGTGCACCGGCACACGCTGCGCTACCGGATGCGGCGGGTCGAGGAGCTGCTGGGCCGTTCGCTGGACGACACGGACGTGCGGATGGAGCTGTGGCTGGCGCTGCGCTCCGGCGAGGAGTAGCGGGCCCGGCTGGACGCGGTGGAGTGGCTCCGGGGCGGAACGCTCCTAGTCGGCCAATCCGGTCGGCCGCTCCGCGCACCTACCCTCGGGTTCGGGTCCCACGCCCGTGGGCCGTACGACGACGAGGAGAGGGCCGGTACCACGGTGACCACCACGTACGATTTCTGGCTCGCCGGCCGCCGGGCGAGCGGTGACGCCGCCTTCGAGGTGCACAACAGCTGGGACGGCCGTCTGGTCGGTCGGGTCAGCGTGCCGACCGAGGCCCAGGTCGAGGAGGCGCTGGACGCCGCCGTGGCCGCGCTGCCGGTGTTCGCCGCGACGCCGGCGCACCAGCGGGCCGCCGCCCTGGACCACGTGGCCAAGCGGCTGGCGGAGCGCACCGAGGAGCTCGCCCAGCTGATCACGGCCGAGAACGGCAAGCCGGTCAAGTGGGCCCGCGGCGAGGTCGGCCGCGCGGTGTCGGTCTTCCGCTGGGCCGCCGAGGAGGCGCGCCGCACCAACGGCGAGACGATGCGGCTGGACACCGACCCGGGCGGCGTGGGCCGCTTCGCGGTGGTGCGCCGCTTCCCGCGCGGTGTGGTGCTGGGGATCGCCCCGTTCAACTTCCCGCTGAACCTGGTCGCCCACAAGGTCGCCCCGGCGATCGCGGTCGGCGCCCCGATCATCCTCAAGCCGGCCCCGGCGACGCCGCTGTCGGCGATGGTGCTGGGCGAGATCCTGGCCGAGACGGACCTGCCGGCCGGCTCCTGGTCGATCCTGACGGTGCCGAACGAGCGGATGCCGGCCCTGGTGCAGGACCCGCGCGTGCCGGTGATCTCCTTCACCGGTTCGGACAAGGTCGGCTACCAGATCATGGACTCGGTGCCGCGCAAGCACACCACCCTGGAGCTGGGCGGCAACGCCGCGGCCGTGGTGCTGGCGGACTGGTCCTCGGAGGCGGACCTGGACTGGGCGGCGACCCGGATCGCGATGTTCGCGAACTACCAGGGCGGCCAGTCCTGCATCTCGGTGCAGCGGGTGATCGCCGACGCGTCGGTGTACGACGCGCTGGTGGAGAAGGTCGTGGCGAAGGTCGCGGCGCAGGTCACCGGTGACCCGAACGACGACGCGACGGACGTCGGCCCGCTGGTCGACGAGAACGCCGCGAAGCGGGTGGAGTCCTGGGTGGACGACGCGGTCGCCAAGGGCGCCAAGCTGCTCGCCGGCGGCACCCGCGAGGGCGCGACGTACGCCCCGACCGTGCTGGCCGAGCTGCCCGCCGACGCGATCCTGGCCAAGGCCGAGGTGTTCGGCCCGGTGCTGTCGCTGCACCGGGTGGAGGGCGTCGAGGAGGCCTTCGCGGCGGTCAACGACTCGCCGTTCGGCCTGCAGGCGGGCGTGTTCACCCACGACCTGCAGACCGCCTTCCGGGCGCACCGGGAGCTGGAGGTCGGCGGTGTGATCATCGGCGACGCGCCGTCCTACCGGGCCGACCAGATGCCGTACGGCGGCGTCAAGGACTCCGGTGTCGGCCGTGAGGGCGTCAAGTACGCGATGGACGACTACACCGTCGAGAAGGTCATGGTGCTGACCGGCCTCGACCTCTGAGGTACCGCTCGCCGCGGGGCCCGGTCCGGTGCGGACCGGGCCCCGCGGCGCGTTCAGGCGCCGTGGCCGGCCGCGGCGGCGACCGCCTCGGCGACGGTGGCGTTCCCGGCGACCAGTTCCAGGGTCTGCCCGGCGGTGCCGGGTTCGTGCAGCAGGGCGGCCAGGACGGCGGCCACGTCGGCCCGGTCGACCGCGCCGCGGCCGACGGCGGGGGCGAGGCGGACCAGGCCGGTGCCGGGGCCGTCGGTGAGCCGCCCGGGGCGCAGCACCGTCCAGTCCAGCGAGGTGCGGGCGCGTACGGCGTCGTCGGCGGCGCCCTTGGCCCGTAGGTAGGTCTCGAAGACCTCGTCGGCGGGGTGGTGGGCGGCCGCGTCGGCGCCCATCGAGGAGACCATGAGGTAGCGCCGGACGCCGGCGAGTTCGGCGGCGTCGGCGAGCAGGACGGCGGCGTCGCGGTCGACGCTGTTCTTGCGGGCGGCGCCGCTGCCGGGGCCGGCGCCGGCGGCGAAGACCACCGCGTCGGTGTCGGCGAGCAGGGCGGCGAGCTGCGGGGCGGTGGCGGACTCCAGGTCGAGCAGCAGCGGCTCGGCGCCGGCCTCGACGAGGTCCGGGGCCTGTTCGGGGCGGCGGATGATCCCGGCGGGGCGGTCGCCGCGGTCGGCGAGCAGCCGTTCGAGCCCGAGCGCGATCTGTCCGTGGCCCCCGGCGATGACGGTACGCATGGGTCCGACGGTAGCCCGGGTGTGCCGGGGGCGTCCTGGGAAAGGTCTCGGACAGGACACAATGGGCGCATGACTTCGCTCGCCCACCCGCAGCTGCGTTTCACGCCCACCGTGGCGGACCCCTCCGGCCCCCGGGAGCTGGTGATCCTCGGTTCCACCGGGTCGATCGGCACCCAGGCCGTCGACGTCGTGCTCCGCAACCCGGACCGGTTCCGGGTGGTCGCGCTGTCGGCGGCCGGCGGCCGGGTGGAGCTGCTGGCCGAGCAGGCGCTGCGGCTGGGCGTGCACACCGTGGCGGTGGCCGATCCGGCGGCGGAGCCGGCGCTGCGCGAGGCGCTGGCCGCGAAGGCGGCGGGCCGGCCGCTGCCGGCCGTGCTGGTGGGGCCGGACGCGGCGACCGAGCTGGCCGCGGTGGAGTGCCACTCGGTGCTGAACGGCATCACCGGTTCGATCGGCCTGCGGCCGACGCTGGCCGCGCTGCGGGCGGGCCGGGTGCTGGTGCTGGCCAACAAGGAGTCGCTGATCGTCGGCGGTCCGCTGGTGAAGGCGGTGGCGAAGCCGGGCCAGATCGTGCCGGTGGACTCCGAGCACGCGGCGCTGTTCCAGGCGCTGGCGGGCGGCACCCGGGCCGAGGTCCGCAAGCTGGTGGTGACGGCGAGCGGGGGCCCGTTCCGCACCCGGACCAGGGAGCAGCTGGCCGGGGTGACCCCGCAGGAGGCGCTGGCGCACCCGACCTGGGCGATGGGCCCGGTCGTCACGATCAACTCGGCCACCCTGGTGAACAAGGGCCTGGAGGTGATCGAGGCGCACCTGCTGTACGACGTGCCGTTCGACCGGATCGAGGTCGTGGTCCATCCGCAGTCGGTGGTGCACTCGATGGTGGAGTTCACCGACGGTTCGACGCTGGCGCAGGCGAGCCCGCCGGACATGCGGATGCCGATCGCGCTGGGTCTGGGCTGGCCGGACCGGGTGCCGGGAGCGGCGCCCGCCTGTGACTGGACCAAGGCCGCGACCTGGGAGTTCTTCCCGCTGGACGACGAGGCCTTCCCGGCCGTCGAGCTGGCCCGTGAGGTGGGCACCCTGGGCGGAACGGCGCCGGCGGTGTTCAATGCGGCGAACGAGGAGTGCGTGGAGGCCTTCCTGAAGGGCCGCCTCGCCTTCACCGGGATCGTGGACACTGTTGCCAAGGTCGTGGCCGAGCACGGACAGCACGACGGTCGGACGGCCGCGGCGGGAACTTCCCTGACCGTCGAGGACGTCCTGCACGCGGAGGACTGGGCCCGTGCCCGGGCCCGCGAGCTGGCGGCGGGCTGACGTCCACGCCTCCGGCGGCGGTGCCCGGCACGACCGGGACCGCGGTACGGCACGGATCGCGGTACGACGAGACGATGAGCGGAGCGGCATGACGGAGGACCAGCGGTGGCAACGGTTTTGACGGTGGTCGGCATCCTGGTCTTCGTGGTCGGATTGCTCGTCTCGATCGCCTGGCACGAGCTCGGCCACCTCTCCACGGCCAAGCTCTTCGGCATCCGGGTGCCCCAGTACATGGTCGGCTTCGGCCCGACCATCTGGTCGCGCCGGAAGGGCGAGACCGAGTACGGGATCAAGGCGATCCCCTTCGGCGGGTACATCCGGATGATCGGGATGTTCCCGCCGGGCGAGGACGGCCGGATCACCAAGCGCAGCAGCTCGCCCTGGCGGTCCATGATCGAGGACGCCCGTGAGGCCTCCTACGAGGAGCTCCAGGAGGGCGACGAGACCCGGCTGTTCTACACCCGCAAGCCCTGGAAGCGGGTCATCGTCATGTTCGCCGGGCCGTTCATGAACCTGGTCCTGGCGTTCGGGCTGTTCCTGACGGTCATGATGGGCTTCGGCGTCACCATGGCGGTGCCGACCATCGGCTCGGTCGCCCAGTGCGTGGTCAAGGCCGGTCAGCCGACCGACACCTGCCCCGCCGACGCGCCCAAGACCCCGGCCAACGAGGTGGGTCTGCGCCAGGGGGACAAGGTGCTCTCCTTCGACGGCGACCGGATCCGCGACTACGACCAGCTCCAGGCGGACATCCGGAAGTCGGCGGGCAAGCAGGTGGCGATCGTCGTGGAGCGCGGCGGCCAGCAGCTCACCTTCACGCCCACCATCGCCGTCAACGACGTGCAGAAGTACGACGGCAACGGCGTGCCGGAGAAGGGCCGGACCGTCCAGGCCGGGTTCCTCGGGTTCACCCCGAAGAGCGAGACGGTCCAGCTCGGCCTCGGGCAGTCGGTCGACCGGATGTACGACATGGCCGAGAACGGGGTGAAGTCGCTGGCCGCCCTGCCCGGCAAGATCCCGGGCCTGTGGAACGCCGTCGTCGGCGACGCCCCGCGCGACCCGGACTCGCCGATCGGCATGGTCGGCGCCGCCCGGGTCAGCGGCGAGGTGTTCTCCCTGCACGAGTCGGCCGCCCAGCGGATCGCGATCTTCGTGAACCTGCTGGCCGGCATCAACCTGTCGCTCTTCCTGTTCAACATGCTGCCGCTGCTGCCGCTGGACGGCGGCCACATCGCGGGCGCGGTCTGGGAGTCGGTCCGCCGCCGGTTCGCACAGCTGTTCCGGCGGCCCGATCCGGGCCCGTTCGACGTCGCCAAGCTGATGCCGGTCGCGTACGTCGTGGCCAGCATCTTCATCGGGTTCACCCTGCTGGTGATGGTGGCCGACCTGGTGAACCCGGTGAAGATCGGCTAGGACGTTCGGGTACGGCGGGTGTGCTGGGCCCCCGGACCGTGCCGTACCGTGGAGGCCGGGTGCGCGATCGTGGCGCGCCCGGCCTCGGCCGTCCCAACGGCCGGGCGGTCGATCCACACCTCAACCCCGGGGAACCCTGCGCACATGACCGCGATCTCGCTCGGTATTCCGTCCCTGCCGCTCAAGCCACTGGCCAAGCGCCGGTACTCCCGGCAGATCATGGTCGGCAACGTGCCGGTCGGCGGCGACGCACCCGTCTCCGTGCAGTCGATGACCACCACCGTGACCGCCGACATCAACGCCACGCTGCAGCAGATCGCGGAACTGACCGCGTCCGGCTGCCAGATCGTCCGCGTCGCCTGCCCGTCCCAGGACGACGCCGACGCGCTGCCGATCATCGCCAAGAAGTCGAAGATCCCGGTCATCGCGGACATCCACTTCCAGCCCAAGTACGTCTTCGCGGCGATCGACGCCGGCTGCGCCGCGGTGCGCGTCAACCCGGGCAACATCAAGGCCTTCGACGACAAGGTCGGCGAGATCGCCAAGGCCGCCAAGGACGCCGGGGTGCCGATCCGGATCGGCGTCAACGCCGGCTCGCTCGACAAGCGGCTGCTGGAGAAGTACGGCCGCGCCACCCCCGAGGCGCTGGTCGAGTCCGCCCTCTGGGAGTGCTCGCTGTTCGAGGAGCACGACTTCCGCGACATCAAGATCTCGGTCAAGCACAACGACCCGGTCGTGATGATCAACGCCTACCGCCAGCTCGCCGCCGCCTGCGACTACCCGCTGCACCTGGGCGTCACCGAGGCCGGTCCGGCCTTCCAGGGCACCATCAAGTCCGCGGTCGCCTTCGGCGCGCTGCTCGCCGAGGGCATCGGCGACACCATCCGGGTCTCGCTGTCGGCCCCGCCGGCCGAGGAGATCAAGGTCGGCAACCAGATCCTGGAGTCGCTCGGGCTGCGCGAGCGCGGCCTGGAGATCGTCTCCTGCCCGTCCTGCGGCCGCGCCCAGGTCGACGTCTACAAGCTCGCGGAGGAGGTCACCGCCGGGCTGGAGGGCATGGAGGTGCCGCTGCGGGTCGCCGTCATGGGCTGCGTCGTGAACGGGCCGGGCGAGGCCCGCGAGGCCGACCTCGGGGTCGCCTCCGGCAACGGCAAGGGCCAGATCTTCGTCAAGGGCCAGGTGATCAAGACCGTTCCCGAGTCGAAGATCGTCGAGACCCTGATCGAGGAGGCGCTCAAGCTCGCCGAGCAGATGCAGGGGGAGGGCGTCGAGGCCGGTTCGCCGACCGTCGTCGCCGCGGAGTGACCGCCGAGCGGTCACGTCCTCGCGGGGTGGCCGCCGAGCGGTCCGAGCGCGGGTGCAGCGAAGTTTTCCGGAAGCGGGGCCGTCCGTTCGCGGACGGCCCCGCGGCCGTAGCCGGGTGGGGCCACGGAGTAGGGTGCGGCCAGAGTCGTCTCAGTGAGGTGCTGTCTCGATGATCGATCGAGGTGTGATGCTCCCCAGCTCCTTCCAGGCCGCCCGGGCGCTGGCCACCACCCGCGTGCTGGAACCGCCCGACCTGGCGGACGCCCTGGAGATCCTCCACCGCGACCCGGTCGCCAACGCCTTCGTCGCGACCCGGGTCGAGGCCGTCGGGCTGGACCCGTGGCGGCTCGGCGGGGAGATGTGGGGCTGGTACGGCGCGGACGGCGTGCTCGACGCCCTCTGCTACGCCGGGGCGAACCTCGTCCTGGTCAACGCCGGGCCGCAGGCCGTCGCCGCCTTCGCGGAGCGGGCCCGGCGGCAGGGCCGGCGCTGCTCCTCGATCGTCGGACCGGCCGGGGCGACCGCCGCCTTCTGGGCGCTGCTGGAACGGAGTTGGGGCCCCGCACGCGAAGTCCGGGGCCACCAACCGCTGTTGGCGACCTCCTCGCCGTCCGCGGAGATCGCGCCCGACCCGCTGGTACGCCGGGTGCGGCGCACCGAGGTGGAGGCGCTGATGCCCGCCTGCGTGGCGATGTTCACCGAGGAGGTGGGGGTGTCGCCGCTGGCCGGCGACGGCGGGCTGCTCTACCAGGCCCGGGTGGCCGAACTCGTCACCACCGGGCGGTCGTTCGCGCGCTTCGCCGAGGACGGCCGGGTGGTGTTCAAGGCCGAGATCGGAGCCGTGACCCAGGGCGCCTGCCAGATCCAGGGCGTCTGGGTGGCGCCCGAGCACCGCGGCCAGGGGCTGTCCGAGACCGGGATGGCGGCCGTGCTGGACGTCGCGCTGCGCGAGGTGGCGCCGGTGGTCTCGCTGTACGTCAACGACTACAACCTGCGGGCGCGGGCCGCGTATCGACGGGTCGGGTTCCGGGAGGTCGGGGCCTTCATGAGCGTGCTGTTCTGACCTCCTCCCGGGGGCGGTGGGTCGGGGGTGCGGTGGGGTCGGTGGGTCGGTGGGGCCCGGGCGCTTCCGGGGTGCCCGGGTGCGGGGCGGTGTTGTGGCGCGGTTCGCCGGTGTTTCGCCGGTTGTTGGGTTCCGATCTTCGGCCGCGCCAGGGGGCCGCTGGTAGTAACGTCCGGAGCATGGATCAGCTGACCGGGGTGACGATCGAGGCCATCGACCTCGCGGCCTGGGCGCCGCAGGCGCTGGAGGTCCAGGCGGTGGCGTTCGGGCTGACGCCCGAGGAGGTCGCGGTCCGGCTGCACATCGTCGGGCGGCACGCCCGGCAGCCCGGGGTGATCGCCTTCGGGGCGATGAGCGGCGGCCGGCTGGTCGGGTTCGGGTACGGGATGCCGAACCAGCGGGACCACTGGTGGAGCACCGTCATCGAGCCGTACCTGACCGCACGGGGCTACGGGGACTGGCTGGACGGCGTGTTCGCGGTCACCGAACTGCACGTGCTGCCGGAGTTCCAGGGCCAGGGCGTGGGCTCGCGGCTGATCCGGCTGCTGTGCGAGGGCTCGGGCCTGGAGCGAAGCATCCTGTCGGCGATCGACGCGGAGACACCGGCCCGGCGGCTCTACCGGGCGCTGGGCTACCAGGACCTGGCCCGGGCGGTGCGGTTCCCGGCGACGGACCGGCTGTACGCGGTGATGGGGGCGCGGTTGCCGTTGCGGTAGCCGTTGCCGTTGCCGTAGCGGTGGCCCGGGGGGTCGGTCCTAGTCGGAGAGGTGACCGGCGAGTTCCAGGTGGAGTTCGGCGTCCTCGTGGCGGCTCGTGGCCAGTGCGCGAAGGGCCAGGTCGACGGCGCGGAACAGGGCCCAGCCGCGCAGGCGGTCCCGGTCGACGTCGAGGGCGTCGGCGAGCTGCTGGAGCCTGCGGCGGACCGCGGCCGGGGCGCCGGGGGAGCCGATCAGGGTGTCCGCGCGGTCCAGGGCGAGGCGGGCCAGGTCGTAGGCGCGCTCGCCGGTCAGCGGGCGGGGGTCGATGGCCAGCCAGGGGGCGCGGTCGGCGGCGAGCACGTTGCCGTGGTGGAAGTCGCCGTGCAGCAGGAGGTTCTCGTCGGCGGAGGCGGTCAGGGCCCGGGCGGTGGCGAGGGCCTCGTCGATGAGGGGCTGGGCGGCGGCTGCGGCGGGGTGGGTGCGGTGCTCTGCGAGGCGGGCGGCGGTGTCCGTGACGCGGTCGGCGAGGGTGGGGAGTTCGGGGCCGGCGGGCTGTGCGGGGCTGGAGGGCGGTTCGACCCAGAGGCGGTGCAGCAGGCTGGTGGCCTCCAGCATCGCCTTGGCCTCGGCGAGGGAACGCAGCGGGATGTCGCCGTGCAGGCGCTCCAGGAGGAGGACTCCCGCGTCGGGGTCGGCGTCGAGCAGCAGGACGGCGCCGCGGCCGGCCCAGTGGGTGAGCGCGGTGTGCTCGTGGGCGGTCTCGGGGGTGACCAGTCCGGCCTTGAGGACGGCGGGGGAGAGGTCGTCGCGGTGGACGTACGCGATCAGGCTGAGGCTGCCGCCGGGGTCCAGGGTGCGTTCGAGGGTGAGGTTCCAGCGGGCCAGATGGGTGGTGGCCGCGGCCGGCAGAGCGGCGAGCCATTGGCGGCCGGGCTCGCCGTGGGTGGCGGTGACGGTGGTCGTCAGCCGGGTGGGGGCGGTGATCTTTGGGGCGGGTCCGGACATGGGTCCATTGTCGGGGCTTGTGGGGGGCGCTGCGCGGGGCTGTTGGTGGGTGGGGGGCTTTCGGGAGGGGGGGTGGGTCCGGGGGCGGTTCCGGGGGTGGGTGCTCCGGCGGTTGGGTGATTTTCCGACTGCCGACTCTGTGGGTGGGGTGTGCAGACCGTTGGCAGT
>NZ_JBHYGR010000118.1:0-30114 GCF_042738155.1 Kitasatospora sp. NPDC059088
GTGGGCCGGCGACAAGGGCTTCGTCAACGGGTTGAAGGACGACGCGACCGGCTTCACCACCCTGGGCGCCCGCCAGTACCAGCCCGGCACCGGCCGCTTCCTCAGCCCGGACCCCGTTCTGGCACAGGCGGATCCCCAGCAGTGGAACGCCTACGCGTACGCGCACAACAACCCGATGAACCGAGCGGACGGGTCCGGGCTCTACGACCCGGATGTGCGGTGCATGAAGATGCCCGAGAGCTTCGACTGCATCAACATGTACAAGGCCGGCACGCAGGCGTCCCTCGACGCGGGACAGCCGGACGACAAGTACCACGTCGGCCGGGCGGACGAGCCCAAGGTCGACTTCGGGAACGATTTTCCCTACGACCCGTCCGTCAAGGCAACGGAGAAGGACAAGCAGAGCTACAAGAGCTGGCGGACGAAGGGCATCGTGGCCCAGAACTGCAGTTGGATGCATGTCAGCCGGTGTGACGTGAAGGACGGGGCGGATGCTTACATGCACTACTCCGACGGGTCCGGCGCCGACTACACGGTGGACTACAAGAAGGCCTACGAGGAGGACGACGAGATCCACAAGCTGGTCGACGAGGAAGTGGACTCCGCGAAGGACTGGGCCGAGAAGATCGCCCTGCGAACGGGCCGGACGACCTTCAGCATGACGGGGCGCGACGTGTCCGCTCGTGCCAAGGACCACTACCCCTCGACCGAGAACTGGCAGAAGGCCTTGGGCGACCACCGGGTCTGGGGTAGCGCCGATGTCAGTGTGAAGGGGAATCAGGTGACCATGAAGGTCACCATCCATGCGCTGGACCAGTACGACTTCAACAAGAACATGTCGGACATCGCGACCGGAACCCCGGACAACGAGAACGGCAGGTTCGCGACCCTGGGCTGGGCCAAGCCCTTCACCACACGGGGGAGTCTGGAGACGACCGTCACATGGACCATCGGTAGCCCCGGTAGCAGCACCATCTCGGGCGGTGGGTCGGGAAACAGGTGACGTGAGGACGCAGGGCCTGCCCCGGGGATGAGTTCGCCGGGGCAGGCCCTGCCCGCGTCGTTCGATGTCGTTCGACCGAGGAGATTTCGACCGTGCGAGAGATACGAGGATGATGAACCGATGAACCGTGTACAGCTGAACGGGCGTTCCCGTCGTGCCCGAACCCTGATCCTCCTGTCCGCGGTGGCGCTGTTCGCCGCCGGCTGCGCCTCGGATCGGACCCGGGCGGAATCCGAGGATCGTCGGAGCGTCCCGGCGACACCCACCGCCACGGCGACCACGGCGCAGATCCGTACCGATGTCGACCCGTTGAAGCGTCGGTTTCCGCAACTGGGTGAGCTGTCGGGGGCGAAGTGGGTCGGCCAGACGCTGGGGAAGGACAGCGGATCGGGGGTGCCCGGGCCGACTGACGTGAGCCTCGACGGCGTTGTCCACATCGAGCCTGCGACGCTCGCGAGCATCACCGGGGGCGGGACCTGGAAGGAGCAGGGCATCGACTGCCCCGTGCCGGGTGCGCTCGCCGGGGAGCTCGGCGACACCAAGTCGGCGTGGCTGCACAGCGAATCGTTCGACCGGACGGTCACGCAGAACCAGTACTCGGGCAGTTTCTACATCGACAAGCAGAACAGCCGGGTCTACTTCTGCACGGTGAACCCGAAGACACGCACCGACTGACCGGCTCGGCTGCGGCCCCGGGGCGGGGGGGCCGGGGCCGGGCCGGGGCCAGCCGCCCCCCCCCCCCCCCCCCCCCGCGGGGGGGGGGGCGCGGGGGGGGGGGGGGGGGGGGGGCGGGGGGCGCCCGCCCGCCCCCCCCCCCCCGGCGGGGTGGCCGAAATGATTGGCGTGAACCTGACACAGAAGTTCGGGTGATCTTCACTCCTCGCGCACCTCCGGCTGGTTGTGTGGTGCCCACAGCCTGCCCGGGCACGGATGGCCCGGACAGCACGAAGGAAAGGCACTGCTCATGCGACGCATCGCAACGGCGGTCACCGGCCTGCTCGCGGCCGGCGCGGCCACGGTGATCCTCACCACCGGCACCGCCCAGGCCCTCACCACGGACGCGACGCAGCTCGGCTCGGTCCACCTGACCAGGACCGACGCCGCCGGCAACACCACCTCGGCGGACCTGTCCTGTACCGCCGTGCAGTCCGGCGCCGGCTTAACCGTCACCGGCACCGGCACGGTCGCCGACCCGACCGCCGCCTGCAGCGAACTGGCGGGCGTCAACGGCGACTTCGCCAAGCTATTGGTCCACCCGACCTGGCTGCCCACGGCCCAGCAGGCCCCGGTCACCGCCACCGCCCAGGGCAACTGGGGCGCCACCGCCGTCACCTGGTCGCACACCTACGCCAACGGCAGCACGCTGACCAAGTACACCGGGGACGTCTTCGGCTTCTGAGCCCGGTTGTGACACCTGCCCACGGCGTGGCAGCGCCCCTCCCCGTGGACTTCGTCGGTCCGGGGGGAGGGGCGCTGCCACGTCAGCCGGGGAGGCGGTCGTGGAGGAGGAAGGTCGTGAGCGGGTCGCGGACGAGGGGGTCGGTGAAGTCGACGCCGTGGCCGGTCGCGTCGACCGTCACCATGGCGGCGCGGTGGCCGAAGGCCGCGTGGGTCCGGCGGGCTCCGGAGTACGGGGTGGAGGGGTCGTAGCGGTTCTGGAGCATCAGGATGTCGCGCGGCCCGTCGGCGTTCGGGCGGACCTGCGGCTCCTCGGGGCGGTAGTGCCAGAAGGCGCACGGCCAGACGTTGCCGGACATGCCGGCGGTCAAGGGGTGGCGCCGCCGGTCGGCGGCGGTGCGCGCGGCGTAGCCGGCGGGGTCGCGCGGCCAGGCGGAGTCGCCGCAGATCACCGCGTCCTGGGCGGCGACGAAGTTGTCCGGGATGACGGTGGGGAGCGGGTTGCCGCCGGAGCCGCCGTCCGACACCGAGGTCGACCGGGTGGCGGCCCGCTCCAGGACGGCGGCGGCCAGCGGGTAGTAGCGCGGGTTGTTCAGTGAGGAGTAGGTGACGGCCCGCAGCTTGACGCCGTCCAGCACCCGGCCGTCCGACAGGACGAGGGGGTCGCGGTCGAGTTCGGCGGCGAGCCGCAGGTAGCTCGCCCGGACGGCGCCGGGGGTGGCGCCCAGGTGGAGGGCCGCGTCGCGGTCGGCGAGATAGCGGGCCAGGGCCGGGAAGGCGTCCTCGGTGCCCTCGCTGAACAGGCCGATCGCCTGCTGCTCGCCGCCGGGGGCCACGGTGCTGTCCAGGACCACGTGGTCGGCGCCGGCGGGGAACAGGCTGGCGTAGACCTGGCCCAGGTAGGTGGCGTAGGAGGTGCCCAGGTAGGAGATCCGGCGCTGCCCGAGCGCGGCCCGGATCCGGTCCAGGTCGCGGGCCGAGTTGGCGGTGGTGATGTCGGCGAGGTACGGGCCGGCGGCGGCCGCGCAGGTGTCGGCGATCCGGCGGGCGTAGGCCAGGTTGGCGGTGATCGAGCCGTCGGGCGCCGGGAACGGGTAGTTGAGCTGGGCGGCGCGGTCGGTGGCCGGCAGGTCGCAGTGCACCGGCGTGCTGTTGCCGACGCCCCGCTCGTCGAAGCCGATCAGGTCGTAGGAGCGCAGGACCTCGGGCGGCAGGAAGCCGACGGCCGCCCCGGGGTAGTCGAGGCCGGAGCCGCCCGGGCCGCCGGGGACCACGACGAGGTCGCCGCGCCGGTGGGCCGGGTCGGCGGTGCGGATCCGGGAGACGGTGAGCGTGATGCTGCCGGAACCGGGGTGCCCGTAGTCGCGGGGGACGCGCAGCGTCGCGCACTGCTGGCGCGGGTCGCGCGGGAACGGCGTGCCGTTGGCGTTCGGGGTCGGCGCCGGGCAGGCGCCCCAGGAGAGGGCGGCGGGTGCGGCTTCGGCCGGCGAGGGCGCGACGGCGGTCGGCAGGAGGGCCAGGGAGAGCAACAGGCCGCCGGCGGCGGCCGTGCGGCGCGTGAACGCGGTCATGTCTTCGACGGTAGGCCGGTGGGCGGCGAGGGGCCTCGGACGTCGGGTGGAGGCGTCGGGTGGAGACGTTGAGCGGAGCCGGGTGGAGAGCCAACCGCCGCTCTCCACCCGGCGGTTGAGCGGGACCTACCGGCGGAAGGCGGCGGGGGTCGGGCCGTTCGGGCGGACGGTGATGCTGTAGGCCGCCCCGGTCGGGCGGGAGCGGAACTCCAGGGGGCCGAGGGGGAGCAGGAGGTCCAGCAGGGCGGTGGTCTCCCGGAGGGCGAACTGGGTGCCCAGGCAGGCGCGGGCGCCGAGGCCGAAGGGGAGGTAGGCGCCGAGCTGGGCGGGACGGGCGCCGTCGGGGGCGAAGCGGGCGGGGTCGAAGCGCTCCGGGTCCGGCCACAGGGCCGGGTCGCGGTGGGTGAGGTAGGGGCAGACCAGCACGTCCGTCCCGGCGGCGATGCGGTGGCCGGCGAGCACGTCGTCCTCGACGGCGTGCCGGGGGAGCAGCCAGGCGGAGGGGTAGAGCCGGAGGGTCTCGCTGGCCAGGGCGTGGGGGTCGGCCTGCCGGGCCCCGGGGTTGTCGTCGAGCAGCAGGAACAGCCAGGTGAGCGTGGTGGCGGTGGTCTCGTGGCCCGCGACCAGCAGGGTGACCAGCTCGTCGCGGATCAACCGGTCGGTGTACTCGGGGTGTTGGTCGGCGGCGTCGAGCAGGACGCGCAGCACCCCCGGCTCCGGGAGGTCGGCGGCGCCGCGGGCCGCGTCGATCGCGGCCTGGGCGACGGCGTCGATCCGGGCGAGGTCCTCGGCGACGGTGTCCCGGGCGTCGGCGGCGTTGGTCGGCAGTGTCGGCATCGCGGCCACCACCCGTTCCACCGAGCGCAGTTCGGCGTCCGTGCGGGCGTCGAGCGGCAGCCCGGTGAGCGCCCGCCAGACGGTGTCCAGGGCGAAGCCGCGCATCTCCTCGGCCACGTCGAAGGTCTCCCCGCTGCGCCGGTACCCCTCCCAGCGTGTGGCGGTGCGGCGTGCGGCGGCGGCGATCCGCTGCTCGTAGCGGCGCATCCCGGTTCCCGTGAACTGCGACTGCAGCAGCCGCCGTTGCCGCTTCCAGGCCTCCCCGGTGGCGGACAGCACGCCGTCGCCGACCAGCATCCGGGCCCGGTGCGAACGCTTCACGTACCGGTCGGGGTGGCGCCCCAGCACGTGCTGCACCGCGGCCGGATCGGTCACCAGCACGGTGGGCGTCGGCCCGAGCCGGAACGCGGCGATCCCGCCGACGCCGCGCTGCGCCCGCGCGAGCAGGTCGACCAGTTCCGCCTCCTCCGCCCGCCACTCCTCGACGGCCTCGGGGGTCAGTTCCGGCACGGGCACGGTGTCCGTGGTCACCAGGGTTCTCCTCGACTCGGCCGACGAAGGGCAGGGCGGTTCCGCCCCGGCGCCCGACTCTACGTCAGCCGCGTCGCGGCACGGTGACACCCGGTCACTTCGCCGACCGGTCCACTCACTGGTCGGTCGGCTCCTCCCAGTAGTCCAGAGCGGGCAGGCGTATCCAGACGTCGGCGGGCCCGGTGACGGCTCGGGCGTCAGCGGGGTGCAGGCCGGCGAAGGCACAGGCGTAGGCGATCGCCTTGTAGTGGTAGAGGTACCCGGTGAGGACCTCCTCGGGGGTGTGACCGGGGAGGGGCCCGCCGCCGGGGTGGAGGTCCCAGTCCTCCGTGACGCCGTCGCGGTGGATGCCGCCCTGGTTCCCGCTCTTGGGATTGGCGTACATGCCGTAGCCGAAGGTGCCGGCCGTCAGCCGGGCCATGACGCCCGGGGTGGACGGGGTGTAGCCCCAGGGCTGGGTGACGATGCAGCCGCCGGGCACGGTCGTGACGCCGACCAGGAGCAGGCTGTCGTCCTGGTCGTGGTCGTACGGGTCGTCGAGGAAGTCCGCCATGAACTCCTCGCCCACCGGCTCGCCGGAGAGCCGCCGGACCGCCTCGGCGGCGTCGATGCCGGCCACGCAGGCGAGGCCGGTGCCCCCGTAGTGGAAGTCGCCGAGGTTCGCGAGGAGTCGGCGGGCGTTCCGGGCGGTGGCCTGCTCGGCCGCCGTCAGCCCGGGCTCCCCGGCCGGGACGGGGAACAGGTCGGGGACCGGACCGGCCAGCGCGAGCCGACCGGGCGACCAGCCGCCGAGCTGGGGGCGCCAGGGATCGGCCCCGGCGGCGGCCAGGGCGCGGGCGTTGTCCGGCCGGCCGGCGAGGACGGCCTCCCACAGCGCCGTGGTCCCGTCCTGCGGCGCGTCCACGTCCGCCACCCGGGCGGCGAGTTCGGTGATCACCTCGGGGGACCCGTAGGACGCGGCCCGGTGCAGGGGCCGCTGGCCGAAGCCCCAGTCCTCCGGGTCGGCGCCCGTGGCGAGGCGCGCGCGGATCTCCTCGGCGTCCCGCCAGCTGTCCCAGGTCACACCCGTCCAGCCCTTCATCGTGCCTCCTGTGCTCTGTGCCCTGTGCCCTGGGCCCTGTGTCCGTGCGTCCGGTTGTCGGCGGCCACTCTGTCCGGTGGCTGCCGGTTGCTGCTCCGTACACGGAAGCACACGGGTCCGACAATGCAGCAGGCCGGGCCTCACCCCCCGGCCCGCCCCCGCCCCGCCCGCGGACGCGGCTGCGCCGCGGTCCGTCCCCCTCGACGGATCGCGGCGCAGCGGTTCTGGGAGTGTCAGGCAGGGTGGCCCGGGTGGGTCACAGCTGCTGCCAGAGGGCGGGGACGATCGGCGGTTCCCAGCCGACCTGGGCGGTGTGGCCCTGGATGCAGCGGTAGCTGACGCCGTTGTAGGTGACGACGTCGCCGGCCTGGTAGGTGGTGCCGGGGGTCCAGGCGTTGCCGGGGTCGGGGGTTCCGCTGCCGACGACCAGGGTGAAGCTGGTGGTGTGGGTGGCGGAGCCGGTTCCGGTGACGGTGATGCTGTAGGTGCCGGCCGCCGTGTTGGTGGCGGTGGCGACGGTCATGGTGGCGGAGGCGCCGGACTGGACGGAGGAGGGGTTGAAGGAGACGGTGACGCCGGCCGGGGCGCCGGAGGCGGTCAGGTTGACCGTCTGGGCGGAGCCGGAGGTGGTGGCGGTGGCGACGGTGGCCGTGGCGGAGGCGCCGGGCTTGACGGTGGCGGTGGCCGGGTTCACCGAGACGGAGAAGTCGTTGGCCGGGGTGGTGCCGCCGACCGAGGTCTTCCAGATGGTGTAGGCCACGCCGTTGGCGTTGCGCTTGAGCACGGTGGCGTCGACGTTGGAGGTGGTGTCGCAGGACTGGTGGTAGCAGGAGTCGTAGGACTGCCCGGCCGAGCCGCCCCACTTGGCGGCCTGCGCGGAGGTCTTGACGGCGCTGGCGCCGGCCGCGTAGCCGGAGGTCGGGACGCCGGCCTGCTGGAAGGAGTAGTCGTCGGAGCGGCCCACGCCCTCGACGTTCTCCTCGGGCTGGAGGTTGAGCGAGTCCCAGTAGGCCTTCATCGGCGCGGAGGCCGCGGCGGTGAGGTTGTTGATGAAGTAGCCGGCGTTGGGCGAGCCGACCATGTCGAAGTTGTAGTAGGCCTTGATCGCGGAGCGCTGGGTGGAGCCCAGCTGGCCGACGTAGTACTGGGAGCCCTGGAGGCCCTGCTCCTCACCGGTCCACCAGGCGAAGCGGACGTGCCGGGTGAGGGTGGGGTTCTGCTGGGCGAGCGCGAGGGCGTTCTCCAGCAGGACGGCGGAGCCGGAGCCGTTGTCGTTGATGCCGGGGCCGGCCGAGACGCTGTCCAGGTGGGCGCCGAGCATGGTGACCTGGTCGGACGGGCCGCCGGGCCAGTCGGCGACCAGGTTGTTGGACTGGTAGGTGCAGGAGGTGCAGGTCTGCTCGCTGACCTGGAAGCCGGCCGCCTGGAGCTTGCCCTTGATGTACGCCAGGGACTGGCTGTGGCCGGCGCTGCCCGCCCGGCGGTTGCCGCCGTTCTGGTTGGCGATGGTGTTCAGCTGGGCCAGGTCGGCCTGGATCTTGGCCACGTCGATGTCCGGCGCGGGGCCGCCGGGCGTGCCGCCGCCGCCGACGGTCAGGGTGTACTGGGCGGTGTGGGTGGCCGCGCCGGCGGTGCCGGTCACGGTGATCACGTAGGTGCCGGCGGGGGCGCCGGAGGAGGCGGCCAGGGTCAGCGTCGCGGACCCGCCGGTCTGCACGGAGGACGGGCTGACCGTCGCGGTGACCCCGGTCGGGGCGCCGGTGGCCGTCAGGTTGACGGTCTGCGCGGTGCCCGAGGTGACGGCGGTGGAGACCGTCGCGGTGGTCGACGAGCCGGGCTGGACGGAGCCGGCGGCGGGGCCGAGCACGAGCGAGAAGTCGTTGTTGCCGGACGGCGTGCAGGTCGGGTCACCGCTCTGCGCGGGCACGCTGACGGCGTCCCAGGCGGCCTTGGTGCGGTTGAAGAAGGTGCAGCTCGGGTCGAGGTTCTTGGCCGCGGTCAGGGTGGTGGTGCGGTACCGCTTGTAGGTCATGCCGCTGGTCTTGAGCAGCATGCCGCCGTACCAGACCTGGCCGGCCTGCTTGACGCCGATGCCGGTGACGCTGGAGTTGTTGCAGGTCGGGCTGGTGGGCTTGCCGCCGCCCGGGTTGGAGCCGTTGGACAGCAGGTAGAACCAGTGGTTCAGCGGTCCGGCGGCCGCGTGCACCTCGGTGCTCGGGATCGAGGAGGAGTAGCAGTTCGGGTCGTTGTTGACCAGCGAGGGCTGGTAGAGGTTGCGGATCGGGCCCTGGCCGACCAGGTTGATCACGCGGCCGACCTGGTAGTCGGGGTAGTCGTACGGCGCGGGCTCGTTGTTGTACTCCTTGGTGAGCGCGCCGAAGATGTCGCCGGTGCCCTCGCCGAGGCCGTTCTCGTTGTTGGCGCCGCCGGGGGTGTACTGGTCGATGCCGTGGCCGAACTCGTGGCCGACGACGTCCTGGGCGGCTATCCACTCGCCGGCCTGGTTGTGGCCGATCGAGACGGAGCTGCCGTCCCAGTAGGCGTTGACGTCGTTGAGGCCCATCTTGATCGGCCAGCTGCCGCCGTTGCCGTCGTGGCCGTTGCGGCCGAGCCAGTCGCGGAGCATGTCCCATTCCTTCTGGGCCGCCCACATGGCGTCGCCGCAGCCGGTCTCCCGGCTGGACGGGTTGCCGTTGCCCCAGGAGTCGGAGGACTTGGTGAACACCTGGCCGGTGTCGTTGTCGGAGCAGGACAGGCCGGGCCGGCTCGGGTCGCGCAGCGCGTACGAGCCGCCGGAGTTGGTGGTGCTGATGGTCAGCGGGCCGGGGCCGTTCCACTTGCTGTTGACGGTGCCGGCCTCGACGTCGTCGTAGCTGTCGACGACCTCGCCGGTGGCGGCGTCGACGAAGACGTGCAGGTGGCTGGGCGCGGTCTCGGTGCGGCCCTTGAGCACGGTCTCCCAGGCGAGCCGGCCGGCGCCGTCCTTGACCCGGACGACCAGGCGGCGGGACTCGACCTGGTCGACGACCGGCAGCTTGGTCCGCGCGGTCTTCTCCGCGTTCGCCGCGCTGATCTGCGGGGTGATGGAGCCGCCGACCGGCCCGGTGGCGGCCGACTGGAGGCCGCGCACGGTGCCCTTGCCGTCGGCGAGCACCACGGCGTCGCCGCCGACCACGGGCAGGCCGCGGTAACTGCGCTCGTACGAGACCGAGTAGAGGCCGTTCAGCCAGGGGGTGACGGCCTTGCGCTCGTAGGTCTCGCCCGGTCCCTTGGCCAGGGCGTCGGTGCCGGCCGCGGCGGCCGCGTCGGCGGCGTTCACGGCGGCGGCCAGGGCGCTGGGCGGCGCGGGGGAGGGGGTGGGCGCGGCGGTGGCCGCCCCGGCGGTGGCGCCGATCAGGCCGGCCAGTACGGTCAGGGTGGTCGCCGTGGTGAGCAACCGTCCTGGGGAAACTCTGCGTTGCATCGAGGCTCCTCGCGAGTGGGGGTCCTCGACCGCGGACGGGAAAGGCTGGTGGGCGCACCGCGGGCCGCTTCTGGGGGACGGCCGTGCGGGCCGTCCGCGCTCGGGTGCCCGAACACTCACATGGCGTCATGCCCGGGTCAATGGCTGGTGCAGGCTCTGCATAGGGTTGGCAAATTCCGTCAAGGTGCGGCTGCCGTTTCGCGTCAAGCTGGGCTTTCCTCTCAGTGGTTGAGACCACCTCATGTACGGGAGGGGAGCCATCGAGTACCGTCCTCCTCGTCGGACTCGTCCCAGGGCCCCGCGTCGGGGGCGTACAGGGGGAGGACAGCCGTGCACCGGAACCGTTCGGCCCCGGCCTCGCCACCGGACGTCCAGCAGGCGGGCGCCTGGAGGGAGTTCGGCGCCCGGCTGCGGCACTGGCGGCGCCGGGCCGGACTCACCCAGGCGCAGCTCGGCGCGGGGATCGGCTACGACCACACCGCGGTCAGCAAGATCGAGCACGGCTCCCGCCGGGTCGCCCCCAGGATGGCCGAGCGGATCGACGAACTCCTCAATGCGGGAGGGGAGTTGGTGGCCGCCTGCCTGCGCGCCGAGACCGCCGGACTGCCGCTGTCGGCCCCCTTCGCCCCCGGCCTGCTCCGGCCGCCGCTACCCGGCGGGGTGCCGGACGGGGTGCCGGTCGGGCCCGGGTCCGCCGCCGTGCCCACTCCCGTCGAACCGGTCCTGCTCGCCCCGGCCCGGCTGCCGGACTACGGACTGCTCTGCCCGCTGCACGACGCCGAGGGCTGCGCCGTCCCGCCGCCGGGGGAACTCGCGCTCCTGTGCGAGGAGTTCCGTGCCGCCGACCCGGCCACCGCGCCGCCGCTGGACGCCGCCACCGCGCACGCCCTGGCCGGGCTGCTCGCCGCCCAGCTGCGGGCCGGCGAGACCGGCGCCCTGGCCGGGCTGGTCGCCGCCGTCGAACGCACCCTGCACGTGGTGCTCGCCCGGCTGGCCGTCGCCCCCGCCGCCCAGCGCCGCCCGCTGGCCCGGCTGGCCGCCGAACACGCCCATGCCGCCGGGGCCCTGCGGATGCAGGGCGGCCGCAACGCCACCGCCATGGCCTGCTTCGACCGGGCGCTCACCTGGGCCGGGCTGGCCGGGGACCGGGCCACCCAGGTCGGCACGCTCAGCGACCTCAGCATCCTGGCCCGGCTGGACGGCGATCCGGTGGCCGCGCTCGGCTACGCCCGGGAGATCGACCGGGTCGCGCCCGGGCGGCCCTGGGCCGGGGCGATGGGCCGGATCAGCCGGGCCCGGGCCCGGGCCCTGACCGGGGACGTGCGCGGCACCGTCCGCGACATCGCGCTGGCCCGGGCGCACCTGGAGCACATCGACGCCCGGGACGAGGCGGACGTGCCGTGGCTGTCCATCGCCTCGATGCGGCTGCGGGTGGAGTCCGCCGCGGCCGCCGCGCTGCGCGACCTCGCCGCCGCGGTGGACGATCCCCGGCTGGCCCGGCGGGCGCTGGCGGCCACCGAGACCGCGCTCGGCCTGCTCGGGCCGACCCAGCTGCCGTCCAGTCGGCTGCTGTTCACCGTCCGGGCGGCCGACTGCCACGCCTGCGCGCACGATCCGCGCACGGCCGTGGACCTGCTGGCGCCCGCCCTGGAGTCGGTGCCGGTGGCCGCGCTGCCCGCGCTGGTCGGGCACGAGCTGCGCGGCCTGCGCGAGCGCCTCGCGCGGTACGGGCCGCGGACCGCCGACCGGTTGGCGGAGCTGGCCGGCTCCTGAGCCCCCGCCGGCCCGCTCTCGGACGCTCCTGTCGGCCCCTGATCGCCCACTCCCGCCGGACCCCGGCCCCGGCCCGCCGGCCCCCGACGTGCGGTGGGCGTCGGAGGGGGCGTGGGCGCCGGACCGTACGGGAATCGCGCGCGCCGCACTCCGGCCCGACCCGACCCGCCCTCGAATGCGCCCTCTTCACGCCGCTGATTTGTCAACTTCGTGTGCGGATCTTCCTCCGATCGGGTTATTCATGGCGTTAACACGTCGAATGACTGACCCCGCCTGCGCCTCCCGCTAGAGTCTCTGACGTTTCCATTCGTTAGTCCGCGAAGAACTAGGGGGAGCGTGCTGTCAGCCATCGCACGCCGGCTCGCCCATCCGCTGCTGCTCCTGGGGGTGCTGTGCACTGCCGTCGCGACACTGCGCTTCCACTGGGCGCCCGACCAGGTCTCCCCGCTCGTGCTGATCGCCGTCATCTGCTACCTGGCGGTGCTGGAGCGGGTGATCCCGTACCGGACCGACTGGCACCCGAGCGGGCGTGAACTGCGCTGGTACGGCGTGTACTTCGTGCTGAGCATGGCGGGCGGCGGGCTGGCCCAGGGGCTGGTGGCCACCCTGGTGGTGGCGCTCGGTCCGGCCCGTCCGGCGCTGCCGTTCGCGCTGGAGATCCCGCTCGCCCTGCTGATCGGCTCGCTCGGGGACTACCTGGTGCACCGCTGGTCGCACCGCAACCGCTGGCTCTGGCGACTGCACGGCGTGCACCACGTGCCGGACAAGGTGAACGTCGCCAACAACGGCGTCAACCATTTCCTGGACGTGCTGTTCGCCCAGTCCGTCGTCCAACTCCTGCTGGCGATGATCGGATTCTCGGCGGATTCGGTGTTCGTGGTCGGAATATTCGTGATGGCGCAGGGGTATTTCGTTCACGCCAACATCGACGTCCGGATCGGCTGGCTCGGCCACGTCCTGGCCGGCCCGGAACTCCACCGCCTGCACCACAGCACCGACCTCGCCGAAGCCGGCCACTACGCCTCCGACCTGTCGCTGTGGGACCACGTGTTCGGGAGCTTCACCTGGCGGCCCGGGCGGATCCCGGAAGCGGTCGGCCTCACCGACCCGGCCGCGTTCCCGACCACCGGAGAGCTCGGCGCCACCCTGCTGCACCCCTGGCGCCGGATGAAGACCACCGAGCAGTCCGCCTGACCCCAACGGCCCCCCGCGTCACCGCTCGTCGACCTCCCGCCCCGTTCCCACCCGCCCCCGTTCCCGCCCCGTTCCGACCCGCCCCCGTTCCGACCGGTCCCCGGGCAGCCGCCCCGCCCGTGCCCCGTGCCGTCCCCGCCACCACCCTCGGATTGGACCATGACCACCTCGCCCTTCGCCGTGCCCTGCGAACGGATCGCGATCACCGGCATCGGCTGCCGCCTGCCGGGACACGCCAACGACCACCGGACCTACTGGCGCAACCTGATCGAGGGCCGGGACTGTCTCACCGACACCCCCGCCGACCGGTACGACACCGGCACCCTGGGCAGCCGTGACCGTGCCAAGCCGGGGCGGCTGATCGGCGGCCGGGGCGGCTACATCGACGGCTTCGACACTTTCGACCCGGCCTTCTTCGGGATCAGCCCCCGCGAGGCCGCCCACATGGACCCGCAGCAGCGCAAGCTCCTGGAGGTGAGCTGGGAGGCGCTGGAGGACGGCGGGCTGCGCCCCGGCGCGCTGGCCGGGCGGGACGTCGGCGTCTACATGGGCGCCTTCACGCTGGACTGGAAGATCCTCCAGTTCGCCGACCTGGACTTCACCACCATCGCCGCGCACACCGCCACCGGCACCATGATGACGATGGTGTCCAACCGGATCTCGCACTGCTTCGACTTCCGCGGCCCCAGCGTCTCGATCGACACCGCGTGCAGCTCCTCCCTGGTCGCGGTCCACCTGGCCTGCCAGAGCCTGCTCCGCGGCGAGACCGAACTCGCCCTGGCCGGCGGCGCCCTGCTGCACATGGCGCCGCAGTACACGATCGCCGAGACCAAGGGCGGCTTCCTCTCCGCCGACGGCCGCTCGCGCGCCTTCGACGCCGCCGCCGACGGCTACGTGCGGGCCGAGGGGGTCGGTGTGGTGGTGCTCAAGCGGCTCTCCGACGCGCTGCGCGACGGCGACCCGGTGCACGCCGTGATCCTCGGCAGCGGCGTCAACCAGGACGGCCGCACCAACGGCATCACCGTCCCCAGCGCGGACGCCCAGGCCGCCCTGATCGAACGGGTCTGCGCCGGAGCCGGGGTGCTGCCCGGCAGCCTCCAGTACGTCGAGGCGCACGGCACCTCCACCCCGGTCGGCGACCCGATCGAGGCGGCCGCGCTCGGCCGGGTGCTCGGCATCGGGCGCCGCGAGGGGGAGCGCTGCTACGTCGGCTCGGTGAAGACCAACATCGGGCACACCGAGGCCGCCGCCGGGGTCGCCGGACTGATCAAGACCGCGCTCGCCCTGCGGCACCGCCGGATCCCGCCGCACCTCAACCTGGAGCGGCCCAACCCGGCCATCGACCTGGCCGCGCTGCCCTTCGACATCCCGACCGCCCCGGTCGACTGGCCCGAGCACCAGGGGCCGGCCCGGGCCGGCGTCAACTCCTTCGGCTTCGGCGGCACCAACGCCCACGTCCTGCTGGAGGAACCGCCGCCGCCCGCCCCGGTCGCCCCCGCCCGGCGACCGGCCGTCACGGTGCTGCCGTTGAGCACCCGGGACGCCGCCGGACTGCCCGAACTCGCCGCCGCCGTACGGCAGGAGATCGCCGCCGGGGCCTGCCCGGCGGACCTCGGCCACACCCTGGCGCACCGCCGCGAGCACCTGCCCGAGCGGCTCGCCGTGGTGCACACCGGGCCCGCCGACCTGGCCGAGGCGCTGGCCGCCCACGAACGCGGCGAGGACCACCCCCGGGTCGTCCGGGGCCTGGCCCGGGAGCGTCAACAGCGCCGACTGGCCTGGGTGTTCACCGGCATGGGCCCGCAGTGGTGGGGGATGGGCCGGGGCCTGTACGAGAGCGAGCCGGTCTACCGGGAGGCCGTCCGGGCGGTGGACGCCGAGATCCGCGTCCAGGCCGGCTGGTCCCTGCTGGACGAACTCGGCCGGGACGAGGCCGACTCCCGGATGGCCGCGACCTGGCTCGCCCAGCCCGCCAACTTCGCCGTCCAGCTGGGGCTCTCGGCGCTCTGGCGCAGCCACGGCGTGCACCCCGACGCGGTGGTGGGCCACAGCACCGGGGAGGTCGCCGCCTTCCACGAGGCCGGGGTCTACGACCTGGCCGACGCCGTCCGGGTGGTGCTCGCCCGCAGCTCGCTCCAGCAGCGGCTGGCCGGGACGGGCTCGATGCTCGCCGTCGGCCTGCCGGAGGCCGAGGCGGAGCGTCGGATCCGCCCGTACCGCGACCGGGTCTCGCTCGGCGCCGTCAACAGCCCCTCCGCGGTGACCCTCGCCGGGGACACCGAGGCGCTGCGCGAACTCGCCGCCGCGCTCGAAGGGCAGGGCGTCTTCGCCCGCCTCCTGGACGTCGAAGTGCCCTACCACAGCGTGCGGATGGACCCGATCCGGGCCGAACTCACCGCCGCCCTGGCCGGGATCAGGCCGCAGCGGGCCCGGCTGCCGCTCCACCTCACCGCCCGCGAGGGGCTCGCCCTGGGGCCCGAGCTGGACGCCGGGTACTGGTGGCACAACGTCCGCCACCCGGTGCGCTTCCGGGCCGCCGTCGAGCGGATGGCCGAGGACGGGCACCGGCTCTTCCTGGAGATCGGCCCGCACCCCGTGCTCGGCCACGCGATCCGCGAGTGCGCCGAGCAGGCGCACACCCTGCCGTCGATCCGCCGGCAGCAGGACGAACCCGAGCGCGTCGCCCGGACCTTGGCCGAACTCCACACCCTCGGCGTCGAGTTGGACTGGCACGCGCTGCACCCGGCCGGGCGCCCGGTGCCGCTGCCCGGCTACCCGTGGCGGCGCGAGCGCCACTGGACCGAGCCGAAGCCGGTCGAGCAGGTCCGGCTCGGGCAGCTCGACCACCCGCTGCTCGGCCGCCGCACCGCCGCCGCCCAGCCCACCTGGACCACCGCGCTCGACCCCGAGCGGCTGCCCTACCTGGACGACCACCGGATCGAGGGCCGGGCGGTCTTCCCCGCCGCCGGGTACCTGGAGATGGCCGCCCAGGCCGTCCGCGCGCTGACCGGCGGCAGCCAGGTCGTGCTGGCCGAGGTCGAACTGCACCGGGCGCTGTTCCTCTCCGACACCGAACCCGTGCCCGTCCAGCTCGGCTACGCCCCCGAGGACGCCCGCTTCACCATCGCCGCCACCCCGGCCGGCGGCGAACCCACCGTGCACGCCGGCGGCCGGGTCCGCACCGGCCAGCGCCGCTCCTACGGCCCCGCCGCCGACCTCGACGCGCTGCGCGAACGCGGGCAGCACCTCGACGGCCCGGACTGCTACCGGCGGCTGGCCGAGCGCGGCTACGACTACGGGCCGGCCTTCCGCGCCGTCGCCGAGGTCTGGGCCGGGCCCGGCGAGGCGCTCGCCCGGATCCGCCCCACCGAGCGGCTCGGCCCCGGCGCCGCCGACCACCACCTCCACCCGGTGCTGCTCGACGCCTGCTTCCAGACCCTGCTCACCACCCGGCTGCACGCTCCCGGGGACGGCAGCGTCCGGCTGCCCGTCTCGATCGAGGAGGTCCGGCTCGACGCCATCGGCGACCGCCCGATCTGGGCGCACGCCACCGTCACCCGGGAGAGCGCCGAGGAACTCGTCGGCGACCTCGCCCTGTACGCCGAGGACGGCACCCCGCTCGGGCGGATCACCGGCTTCAAGGTCGCCGACGTCGCCCGGGCTGCCGCCTCGGTCGGCCTGGCCACCATCGACGGCTGGCTCACCGAACTCGCCTGGCAGGACGCCCCGGCCGCGCCGCACGACGCCCCCACCGGCGACCTGCTGCTGTTCGCCGACGCCGGCGGCCTCGCCGAACGACTGGCCGCCCTGGCCGCCGGGCACGGCACCCGCTGCCACCTCGTCCGGCCCGGCCCCTCGTACGCCACCGGGGACGGCGGGACGACCGTACGGCCCGACTCCGCCGAGGACCTCCAGCGGCTGTTCGCCGAGCTGGACCCGGCCCACCGGACCGTCGTCCACCTGTGGAACCTCGACCTGCCCGCCCTCGACGCCCTCGACCCCGGCGACCCCGGGCAGCTCGACCGGCTCGCCACCCACGGCGCCTACTCGCTGATCACCCTCGCCCGGGCGCTGGCCGCCGCCCGCCCCGACGGCCGGCTGCACATCGTCACCCGCGGCACCCAGGCCACCGGCCCGCAGGACCGGGTCGAACCGCTCGGCGCCCCCGCCTGGGGCATCGGCCGGGTGCTCTGGCAACAGGAACTCGTCGCCCAGCGCGGCAGCCTGATCGACCTGGACCCGGCCCGGCCGGCCGCCGACCAGGCCGCGGACCTGCTCGCCGAACTCGCCGACCCGGTCGCCGCCCGCCCGGGCGACCACGCGCGCGACCATGCGGGCGACCACCCGGGCGACCGCCCGGCCGAGGCCGAACAGGAACTCGCCCTGCGGGCCGGCCGCCGGCTTACCAGCCGGCTGCGCCCCGCCGAGGGCCTCACCCGGCCGCTGCCGCCGGTGCTGCGCCCGGACGGCTGCTACCTGGTCACCGGCGGGCTCGGCGCGCTCGGCCGGCTGCTCTGCCGCACCCTGGTGCGGCGCGGCGCCCGGCGGCTGGTCCTGGTCGGCCGCACCGCCCTGCCGCCGCGCGCCGACTGGCACGCCGTCGACCCCGCGACACCCGCCGGGGAGCGGATCGCCTTCCTGCGCGAACTGGAGGCGCTCGGCGCCGAACCGCTGCTCGCCACCGTGGACGTCACCGACGGACCGGCCCTCGCGGCCTGGCTCGCCGACCACCGCCGCCGCCAACTCCCGCCCATCCGCGGGGTGTTCCACCTCGCCGGACAGGTCAGGGACACCCTGCTGGCGCAGATGGACCGGCCCGCCTTCGACGCCGGGTACGCCCCCAAGGTGGCCGGCGCCCACCTGCTGCACCGGCTGCTCGCCGACGAACCGCTCGACCACTTCGTGCTGTTCGCCTCCGTCGCCTCGCTGCTCACCACCGCCGGACAGACCAACTACGCGGCCGGCAACGCCTTCCTGGACGCCCTCGCCCACCACCGCCGGGCCCAGGGCCGGCCCGCACTCAGCCTGGACTGGGGCCCCTGGGCCACCGGCATGATCGAGGAACTCGGCCTGGTCGCCCACTACCGCGACGCCCGCGGCATGAGCTCGCTGCCCCCCGAGGCCGGCACCGCCGTCCTGGAACGCGTCCTCGGGCAGGACCGTGCCCAGCTGCTGGTCGCCACCGTCGTCGACTGGCCCACCTTCCTCGCCTGGTACCCCGCCCCGCCGCCGCTGGTCGCCGAGCTCGCGGCCGGCGCCGCCGCACAGGCCCCGGCCGAGACCGGCGGCTTCCTGGACGGCTACCGCGCCGCCGACCCGCAGGCCCGCCGACAGCTGGTCGCCGAACGGTTCGGCGCGGCCGCCGCCGCCGTGCTGCGCACCGCCGTCGAGCGGATCACCCCGGACACCAGACTCGGCGCCCACGGCCTGGACTCGCTGCTCGCCATGGAGCTGCGGGCCCGGGTGCACGGCGAACTCGGCGTCGCCCTCCCG
The DNA here is from genome assembly GCF_042738155.1 of Kitasatospora sp. NPDC059088. NCBI lineage: Bacteria > Bacillati > Actinomycetota > Actinomycetes > Kitasatosporales > Streptomycetaceae > Kitasatospora > Kitasatospora sp. NPDC059088. The sequence goes on from NZ_JBHYGR010000118.1 coordinate 18,345, forward strand.
GTGGTGGCGCTGCTCAGCAACGGCAGCGTGGCCGACCTGGTCGAGCTGCTCACCGCCGGCCTGGCCGAGCAGCTCGCCGCCGAGGGCGGCCCGCAGCAGGCCGAGGTCGAACTCCACACCGACGAGGCCCGCTACCCGCTCACCCACAACCAGCAGGCCCTGTGGTTCCTGCGCCAGCTCCACCCGGACGGCTTCGCGTACAACATCGGCGGCGCGGTCGAGGTGCGCGCCGAACTCGACCCGGACCTGATGTTCACCGCCTTCGCCCACCTGGTCGCCCGGCACCCCGGACTGCGCGCGGCCTTCACCGCCGAGCAGGGCCGCCCCGTCCAGCGGATCCGCGCCGAAGCCGTCGCCGACACCGCGCTGTTCGACGTCGAGGGCCGCCCCTGGGAGGAGATCCACGCGCTGATCGTCCGCGAGTACCGCCGGCCGTACGACCTGGCCGAGGACCCGCTGGTGCGGCTGCGGCTGTTCCGGCGCGGCCCGGACCGCTGGGTGCTGATGAAGGCCGTGCACCACATCGTCTCGGACGCGATCTCCACCTTCACCTTCATCGAGGAGCTGTTCGAGGTCTACCAGGCGCTGCGCCGCGGCCGCACCCCCGAACTGCCCCCGGTGGCCGCCCGCTACCTGGACTTCCTCAACCACCAGAACCGCTTCCTGGCCGGGCCGCAGGCGCAGCGGATGCTCGACTACTGGCGCGGCCACCTGCCCGCCGGGATGCCGGTGCTGGCCCTGCCCACCGACAAGCCCCGCCCGGCCGTGCAGACCCACAACGGGGCCTCCGAGTTCTTCCGGATCGACGAGGAACTGACCTCCCGGGTGCACGAGTTGGCCCGGGCGAACGGCGCCACCCCGTTCATGGTGCTGCTCGGCGCCTACTACCTGCTGCTGCACCGGTGGTCCGGCCAGTCGGACATCGTGGTCGGCAGTCCCGTCACCGGCCGCACCCAGGAGGAGTTCGCCTCCGTCTACGGCTACTTCGTCAACCCGCTGCCGCTGCACGTGAGCCTGGCCGGGGAGCCGACCGTCACCGAACTGCTGGCCCGGGTGCGGGAGAGCGTCCTCGGCGGGCTGGACAACCAGGAGTACCCCTTCCCGCTGCTGGTCGAGCGGCTCGGCCTCCAGCACGACCCGAGCCGCTCCGCGGTGTTCCAGGCGATGTTCATCCTGCTCACCCACAAGGTCGCCGTGGAGCGCTTCGGCTACCGCCTGGAGTACATCGAACTGCCCGAGGAGGAGGGGCAGTTCGACCTCACCCTGTCCGCCTACGAGGACCGCGCGGACAACTGCTTCCACTGCGTGTTCAAGTACAACTCCGACCTCTTCGAACCCGGAACCGTCCAGCGCCTCGCCGCCCACTACCGCAATCTGCTGGACGCCATGACCCGGGCCCCGGCGGGCGAGCCGGTCGGCCGGCTGCGGATCCTGGACGAGGCCGAACGGCGGCTCGTGCTGGAGGAGTTCAGCGGCGCCGGACGGCGGATCGACCACGACGTGCCGCTGCCCGAGCTGATCGCCAAGGCCGCCGCCGAGCACCCGGAGGCCGTCGCGGTGGTCGTCCCCGGCCGGGACGGCGTCCGGCGGCTGAGCTACGGAGAACTGGACCGGCGCTCCCAGAGCGCCGCCGCCCGGCTGCGCGAACTCGGCGCCGGTGAGGGCTCGGTGGTCGCGGTCTGCCTGGACAAGTCACCCGAGCTGGTCACCACCCTGCTGGCGGTCTGGCGGGCCGGCGCCGCCTACCTGCCGCTCGACCCCGGGCACCCGGCCGACCGGCTGGCGCACCAGCTGGCCGACGCCGGCGCGACCCTGGTCGTGGTCGACGAACGGCACCGGGAGGCGGCCGACCTGCCCGCCCGGCCGGTCACCCCGGCCGACCTGGACCGGCCCGCGGCCGCCGCCGGGCCGCTGCCCGCCGCCGACCCGGACCGGCCCGCGTACCTGATCCACACCTCCGGCTCCACCGGGCGGCCCAAGGGCGTCCTGGTCCAGCACTGCCAGCTGGCCGCCGCCACGGCGGGCTGGCGGGCCGAGTACCGCCTGGACACCGAGGCCCGGGTGCACCTCCAGATGGCCGGCACCGCCTTCGACGTGTTCACCGGCGACCTCGCCCGGGCCCTCGGCACCGGCGGCACGCTCGTCCTGGTCGACCGCGAGCTGCTCTTCGACACCGCCCGGCTGTACCGGGTGATGCGCGAAGAGGCCGTGGACTGCGGCGAGTTCGTCCCCGCCGTGGCCCGCGCCCTGCTGGCGCACTGCGAACGCGACGGCCTGCGGCTGGACTTCCTGCGGCTGCTGGTGGTCGGCTCCGACTCCTGGAAGGCCGCCGAACACCACCGGCTGCGCGCCCTGTGCGGCCCGGCCACCCGGCTGGTCAACTCCTACGGCCTGACCGAGGCCACCGTGGACAGCAGCTACTACGAGGGTGACGCCGAGGAACTGGAACCCGGCCGGATGGTCCCGATCGGGCGGCCCTTCCCGAACAGCGCGCTGTACGTCCTGGACCGCTACGGCGAGCCCGTCCCGGCCGGGGTGCCCGGCGAACTGTGGATCGGCGGCGCGGGCGTCGCGGCCGGCTACCCGAACGACCCGGCCCAGACCGAGCAGCGGTTCCGGGTCATGGACCTGGACGGCACGCCCCGGCGGCTCTACCGCACCGGCGACCTCGGCCGCTGGGACACCGCCGGCACCGCCCACCTGCTCGGCCGGATCGACAACCAGGTCAAGGTGCGCGGCCACCGGATCGAGCCGGGCGAGATCGAGGCCCACCTCACCGCCCGGCCCGAGGTCGCCGAGGCCTGCGTGACGGTCCACCGGGACGGCGCGGGCGAACCCGCCCTGGCCGCCTACCTGGTGCCCGCCGAGGGCGTCACGCTGGACCGCCGAGAACTGCGCCGCCACCTCGCCGAGCACCTGCCCACCGTGATGATCCCCTCCTACCTCACCGCCCTGCCCGCCCTGCCGCTCACCCCGAACGGCAAGGTCGACCTCGCCGCCCTGCCCGAGCCCGCCGCCGACACCGGCGGCGCGCGCCACGAACCGCCCGTCACCCTCTACGAGCAGCGGGTCGCCGCACACTGGCAGCAGCTGCTCGGGGTGCCCGAAGTCGGCCTCCAGCACGACTTCTTCGAGCTCGGCGGCAGCTCCATCCGACTGATCGAGCTGATCCACCACCTCCGGACCGAGTTCAACATCAGCATCCCGGTCGGCCTGCTGTTCAAGGTCACCACCCTGCACGGCATGGCCCGCACCGTCGAGCAGATCATCACCGGCGAGGTGGCCGGCGGGCAGCCCCACCTGTGGTTCAACACCGAAGCGCCCGAGGGCCGTACGGTCTTCTGCTTCCCGCCCGCGGGCGGCCACGGACTGGTCTACCGGCAGCTCGCCGCCGCCCTGCCCGGCCACCGGATCGCCGCCTTCAACTACCTGACCGGCGACGACAAGACCGAGCGCTACGCCGACCTCGTCGAGGAACTGCACCCGGCCGGACCGTACCGGCTGCTCGGCTACTCGCTCGGCGGCAATCTCGCCTTCGAGGTGGCCAAGGAGCTGGAGCGGCGCGGGCGCGCGGTCGAATCGGTACTGCTGGTGGACGCCTACCGGGTCCTGGACGCCTTCGACCTGGGGGAGGAGCACGTGGCCGTGTTCGAGCGGGAGCTCCAGGACCACCTGCACCGCCACACCGGCTCCCGGATCGTCGCCCAGGAGACCCTGCACCAGGCCAGGGACTACCTGGAGTTCTGCAGCAGGACCCCCAACACCGGCACCGTCCGGGCCCGGCTGGACGTGGTCTGCGAGCGCGACCGGCTCGCCGTCCACACCGGCGGCGAACCCGGCTCCTGGCACGGCGCCTCCACCACCGGAACCGCCGTGCACGCCGGGCACGGCAGCCACGCCGAGATGCTGGACGGCGAGTTCGCCGCCCGCAACGCCGAACTGGCCGCCACCGTCCTGGCGGGAGGCACCGCCGATGGCCGCCGCTGACCGCGGGCCGCACTGGCCCCGCCGGGAGCGGACCGCCGCAGGCCCGCCCCGGGTGATCGTGATCGGGGCCGGCCTGGCCGGCCTCGCCACCGGCTGCTACGCGCAGATGAGCGGGCTGGAGACCCGGATCCTGGAGAAGCACGTGCTGCCCGGCGGCTGCTGCACCGCGTGGTCCCGGCAGGGCTACCTCTTCGACTACTGCATCGACTGGCTGATCGGCACCGCCGAGGGCACCGGCGCCCACCAGGTCTGGAGCGAACTCGGCGCCCTGGACGGCAAGTCGGTGACCCACTTCGACACCTTCAACCGGGTCGTCGACGAACACGGCCGGGCCGTCACCTTCCACACCGACCCGGACCGGCTGGAGGCCCACCTGCTGGCCCTCGCCCCCGGCGACGCCGCGCCGATCCGCGCCTTCTGCCGCGACCTGCGCCGCTTCGTCGCCCTCGACCTGCCCTGGGACCTCACCCCGCCGCCGCTGCGCAGCACCGCCGAACGGCTGCGCACCCTGCGCACCGTGCTGCCCGCCTTCCGGCTGTTCTGGCGCACCGCGGCCACCCCGATGAGCCGCTTCGCCGAACGCTTCCAGGACCCCTTGCTGCGCCGGGCCTTCCCCACCATGTTCCTCCAGGAGCCGGCCGGCTTCCCGCTGCTGCCCTACCTCTACACCCTGGCGGCCGCCCACACCGGCAACGCGGGCTTCCCGCAGGGCGGTTCGCTCGGGCTGGCCCGCTCGGTGGAGCAGCGGTACACCCGGCTCGGCGGAGTGATCGACTACCGCTGCCGGGTGGACCGGATCCTGATCGAGGACGACCGCGCCGTCGGCGTCGAACTGCGCGACGGCACCCGGTACTTCGCCGACCACGTGGTGGCCGCCTGCGACGGGCCGACGGTGCTGGACCGGCTGCTGCGCGGCCGCTACTCCAGCCCCGTCACCGACCGGCTGTACGGCGAGCTGCTGGAGAAGCCCGGCAACCTCTACCCGGCGGTGGTCTCCGCCTTCGTCGGGCTGGACGGGCCGCTGCCGGCGGGCGAACCGCACTGCACCACCTACCTGTTGGGCCCGGCCGACGCCGCCCGGCTGCCCGGCTCGCTCCAGCAGAGCCTGGTGGTGCAGCTGCGCTCGAACTACGCGGAGGGCTTCGCCCCACCCGGCAAGTCCGTCCTGCACTGCACCTACTTCAGCGACTACCGGTCCTGGAAGGAGCTGCGCAACCGCGACCGCCGCGCCTACCGGGCACGCAAGCAGGAAGTCGCCGCTTTCGTCCGGGAGTTCCTGGACCGCGTCCACCCCGGGATCGGCGCCCGGATCGAACTGGTCGACGTCGCCTCGCCGGTGACCACCGAGCGGTTCACCGGCAACACCCGCGGCAGCATCCTCGCCTGGCAGGCCTTCTCCGAGGCCGAGGACACCGCCAACCGCCTGGTCAACCGGGACCGGATGCGACTGCCCGGCCTCGCCGGCTTCTCCATGGCCGGCCAGTGGGCCTCGCTGGGCGGACTGATCCGGGCCGCCACCAGCGGCCGGTACGCCGCCCAGTACCTCTGCCAGGAACTCGGCCGACCGTTCCGGGCCTGGCCCAGCGAGGACCGCGAACCCTGGCACCCGGGCAAGTGGGGCCGGCTGCCGCAACTCGACCGGGCCACCGTCGGAGCACCGGACCGGGGAGCGGGCGAATGAGCGGCAGGCAGAGCATGGTCATCATCGGCGGCGGCCTCGGCGGCCTGTCCACCGGCTGCTACGCGCAGATGAACGGCTACCGCAGCCAGGTCCTGGAGATGCACGAACTGCCCGGCGGCTGCTGCACCGCCTGGGACCGCGGCGAGTTCACCTTCGACTGCTGCGTCAGCTGGCTGCTGGGCAGCGGTCCGGGCAACGAGATGCACCGGATCTGGCTCGAACTCGGCGCCCTCCAGGGCAAGCGGATGCGCAACTTCGACGTGTTCAACGTGGTGCGCACCCGGGACGGCCGGGCGGTGCGCTTCTACTCCGACCCGGACCGGCTGGAAGCCCACCTGCTGGACCTCGCGCCCGAGGACGCCCGGCAGATCCGGCAGTTCTGCGCGGGCCTGCGCAAGTTCCGCCTGGCGCTGACCCGTTACCCCTTCCTCAAGCCGGTCGGGCTGATGGGCCGGTGGGAGCGCTGGCGGATGCTCGCCTCCTTCCTGCCGTACGTCAACGTGATCCGGCGCTCCATCTCGGTGCTGATGAGCGACTACTCGGCGCGGTTCCGCAGCCCGCTGCTGCGCGAGGCGTTCAACTTCGTGCTGTACGAGAAGCACCCCAACTTCCCGGTGCTGCCGACGTACTTCCAACTCGCCTCGCACGCCGGGCAGTCCGCCGGGGTGCCGGAGGGCGGCTCGCTGGGGCTGGCGCGCTCGGTCGAGCAGCGCTACCGGCGGCTCGGCGGGGAGATCACGTACAACGCCAAGGTCACCGAGATCCTGGTCGAGCGGGACACCGCCGTCGGGGTGCGGCTGAGCGACGGGCGGGAGGTGCGGGCGGACGTCGTGGTGGCCGCCTGCGACGGCCGCACCACCATGCTCGACCTGCTCAAGGGCCGCTACCTGAACGACACCTACCGCCGGCTGTACACGAAGACGCTGACCGAGCCGGGCATGGTCTTCCCCGGCTACCTCACCGTCTTCCTCGGCCTGCGCACGCCGTTCCCGGCGGGCGACCCGTGCAGCACCTACCTGCTGGAGGAGGAGTTCGCGGCGCGGCTCACCGGCATCCGGCACCCCAGCATCAACATCCAGTTCCGCAGCCGGCACTACCCCGAGCTGTCGCCCGCCGGGACCACCGTCGTCTACGCCAGCTACTTCTGCGACATCGCGCCCTGGCGCGCCCTGAGCACCGGCCCCGAGCAGGCCGTCCGGCAGCGGCGCGGCGAGGAGCTGCACACCCTGCCGGTCGGCCGGGGCCGGGAGTACCAGCGGGAGAAGCGCCGGGTGCGGGACGCCGTCATCGAGTTCCTGGACGGCCACCACCCCGGGCTGCGGGAGGCGGTGGCCGTCAAGGACGTCTCCACCCCGCTCACCCAGGTCCGCTACACCGGCAACTACGACGGCACGGTGCTCGGCTGGCAGCCCTTCGTGGAGGGCGGGGAGACCCTGGAGGAGGAGATCAAGCGCAACGGCCCCGGGCTGCCCGGCCTGGCCAACTTCTACCTCTCCGGCGTCTGGGCGACCACCGGCGGGCTGATCCGCGCGGCCGCCGCCGGCCGGCACGTCGTCCAGTTCATCTGCCGCGACGACGGCCGGCCGTTCACCGCGGAGGTGGACGACCACGCTCCGCCGCCCACCCTGATCACCGACCCGGTCGGCCCCGACGACCGGCAGTTTGGAGTCACCTCGTGAGCCAGTCCGTGAACGAATCCGTGAGGACCGCGGCGTCCGTGCTGACCGCCGGGAAGGTGCGGATCGAGAAGTGGGTCGTCCGCGCGCACGTGGACGGGGTGCCGGACGTCGACCGGATGTACGAGAAGGTCGTCGAGGAGGTGGACGTCCGGCTCGCCGAGGACGAGATGCTGCTGCGCACGCGCTGGGTGTCGGTCGACCCGTACCTCCAGGGCATCGCGCTGGACACCCCGGTCGGCGACCACATGGGCGCCGACTCGATCATGGAGGTGGTGCGGGCCGGACCCGCCGCGCGGTTCGCCGTCGGGGACCTGGTGCAGGGCTTCGGCGGCTGGCGCAGCCACGTGATCGGCAACGGCGCGTCCTGGCTCTGGCAGACCGGCACCTTCCCGATGGTCTTCCCGGCCTTCCGGCGGCTGGACCGCGCCGACTACGACGAGCAGCTGCCGGTCACCACCGCGCTCGGCCTGCTCGGCGGCCCCGGGATGGCCGCCTGGGGGACGGTGGAGAAGTTCCTGGACGTGCGCCCCGGGCTGACGGTGCTGGTCAGCGGGGCCAGCGGCGCGGTCGGCTCGGTGGTCGGCCAGCTCGCCCGGCACCGCGGCGCCCGGGTGATCGGCACCACCGCGACCCCGGCGAAGGCCGCCCGGCTACGGGAGCTGGGCTTCGACGCGGTGCTGGAGTACCGCGACGGGGACGACCCGGAGCGGCTGGCCAAGGAACTCGCCCAGCTCGCCCCGGACGGCATCGACCGCTACTTCGACAGCCTCGGCGGCACGCTCACCGACACCGTCTTCGGGATGCTCTCGGTGGACAGCCGGGTCGCGGTCTGCTGGCAGTGGGGCAGCCAGGTCGGCGGGGCCTGGGCGGGCCCCCGGCTGCTGCCGATGATCATGTTCCCGCGCACCGTGATCCGCGGCATCTTCGCGCTGGAGTGGTTCACCGAGGAGAACTGGGCCGCGCTGCGCCGGGACCTCGGCGCCCTGGTCCGCAGCGGGGAACTGCGCTACCAGCAGACCGTCCACCGGGGCTTCGACAGCATCCCGGCCGCCTACCGCAGCCTGTACGTCGACCGCTCGGCGAGCCGGGGGAAGGTGCTGGTCGAGCTGTGAGCGGAGCCGGAAGGGCCCCTCGGCCTGGCGGGGCCGAGGGGCCGGTCTGCGGGGTCGGGGGTGCAGGCCTGACGGTCTGCGGGCCCCGGGTCAGCCCAGGGTGAACCAGGTGCTGCGGGACTTCTTCCACTCCGGGTGGGTGAGGTCCTTGGCGTCCGTGCCGTCGCCGTAGAGGTCGGCGGAGCCGTTGTCGGTGATCAGCTGGACGCGAGCGCCCGGGGCGTCGAGGTCCGGCAGGTACGGGGCGGCCTCCCAGGCGCCGGCGTCGCTGGTGGGCAGGTCGAGCAGCTTGACCGGCTTGGAGCCCGGCCGGCCGTCCCAGCGGTAGAGCGCGTACGGGGCGGAGTTGTCCTCGGCCGCCCAGGAGCCCGCCACGATCACGTACTGGCCGAGGGCGTTGCGGCGCAGGTCGCGGACGGACAGCCCGCCGAGGTCCAGCTCGATCGGCTCGCCGACGGTCGCGTGGGTGCCCGAACCGTCGAACAGGGACGAGAAGTTGGTGACCGGCACGAGCAGGGCCCGGCCGCCGGTGACCGCCGGGGTCAGCGGGGCCCGGAAGCCGACGTACGCCGTGGTGGAGCTGCCCGGGGCGAACTCCAGGCCCTCGACGTTGAACCCGTCGACCTGCTTGGGCGCCTGGCCCTCGGCGGCGCCGGCCGCGAAGCCGTAGCGGTCGCCGTGGGCGCTGTCCCACGCGATCAGGTCGTCGCGCAGCCCCTGGTAGGAGCCGGTCAGCGACAGCTGGGTGTCGGCGCCGGAGCCGGTCACCCTGGTGGTGAACAGGGTGTGCCGGTCGGGCTTGACCTTGCCGTCCTTGTTGTTGCCCAGCGAACCCGTCCAGTAGATCGTGTCGCCGACCCGCGCGGCGGCCTCGATGTCGATCTCCTTGCTGACGCCGAGCGCCGAGCTGAAGTCCCAGCTGCGCACCGGCGCACCGGAGTTGTTGCGGTCGTAGAGCCGCAGGGTGTTGGACTCGTCGTCGCCGACCAGGACGTAGCCGCCCCCCGCGTCCACGGCGGCCGAGGCGTCGCTGGAACCGGTCAGGTAGCGGCTCGCGGCGGAGTCGCGGACGGCGGCCGAGGCGGCGTAGTGCAGGGTCCGGGTGGCGGTCTTGCCGCCCAGGCCGGTCACCTTGACGGTCAGGTCGGTGTAGCCGACGCCCTGGGCGGCGACCGCCAGGGTGCGGGCGGCGCCGCCGCCGGTCACCGTCACGTCGCCGCTCCGGGCCACCGAGGCCTTGGTGCTGGCCGAGGCCGCGACCGTCAGCGCCGAGGCGGGGGCACCGCTCTGGGTGACCGTGACGCCCACCGTCGGGTCGCCGGTGGCGCCCACCGCGCCGGACAGGTAGCCGGTCGAGAAGGTGATCGTCGGAGTGCCGTACGAGGCGGCCGCGGAGGGCACCGCCGGGAGGGCGAGCACCGGGACCGCCGCGACGGCGACGGCCAGCGGCAGCAGACGGCGGGGGGAAAGGAGCACGGGACTACCCTTCGACGCGGGGGAGTTGGCGCGGGGACGGTGGGGCGGAGCAAGCCTGCTGTGCGTGGGCGAACGCCGACCCTACGTCAGCGAACGTCCCGACGAACAGCAGGCTTCCGGCCTTGCTCGTCCGGACTTCGTTCCCCCGTGTGCTAGCCGGTGATCCCGGCGGTGCGCAGCCGGCGCTCGACCTCCTCCCAGGTCGGGGTGACCGGGGCGGTCGGGCGGCTGCCCATGCCCTTGTCCTTGAACCCGCTGGAGGTGGAGACGCAGACCACCGGACCGTCCGCCGGGGCCTCGGCGCCGAGGCTGCGCAGCCCCGCCAGGCCGGCCGCCGCGGACAGCTCGGTCCACAGCCCGGCCCGGGACAGCTCCCGCTGGGCGTCGGCGAGTTGGCGGTCGTCGACGGTCAGCGCGGCGCCGCCGCTCCCGGTCACCGCCAGCACGCCCCGGTAGCCGCTCACCGGGGAGGCGATCGAGTACGCGTTGCTCCGGCCGACCGTCACGTGCGCGGCCGGGGCGCCCTCGGCGATCGCCCGGTGCAGCGGGCCGGAGGCCGCCGACTCGCAGGCGTGGATCCGCGGCACCCGGTCGGCCAGGCCCAGCCGGCGCAGCTCGGTGAAGCCCTTCCAGACGCCGTACAGCAGTTCGCCGTACCCGGTGGGAACGAACACCGCGCTCGGCACGCCGACGTCCTGGAAGATCTCGTACGCGACGGTCTTGTAGCCCTCGGGGCCGAAGGCGTGGCCGGTGTGGGTGGTCGTCAGGTTGCTGACCGGGTGCAGGCCGAAGCGCTCCACCACCTGGCGCAGCAGCGGCCAGCGGGACTCCCACGGGACGGGCAGCACCACGGCGCCGTAGGCGTTGAGGAAGGCGTCCACGGCGGGCGGGGTGTCCGGGCCGGTGAACACCACGCAGGGCAGCCCGGCGCGGGCGGCGTACGCGGCGGCCGAGGCGCCGTGGTTGCCCGAGGAGGCCACCGCGATGCCGGGCGCGCCGACGCCGACGGCGGCGCTGGTGGTGCAGCGGTTCAGCCGGTCCTTGTGGCTCCAGGTCGGGTTGCGGGACTCGTCCTTGACGTACACGCCCGGCCCGAGCTCCACCAGCGGGGTGGCGCCCTCGCCGAGGCCGGGGGCGAGCAGCGGGGGCAGCAGCGGGGCCCAGCGCTCCAGGCCGGCGCGGGCCCGCACGGGCGCGAACAGGGCGGCCGGGTCGGCCTTGTCGTAGGCGTAGTCGACCTCGACGGGGTAGGAGACGTCCTCCGTGCTGGTGCGCGGGCAGCCCGAGGTCAGCGGGGGCCAGAGGGGGTAGTCGAGGGTGGGGTCGCCGAGCGAGCGCTGGCCGGTTGCGAGGGAGTCGGAGGTTGCCATGTAAGTAGCCTAGGTGGGCTTCGGGTGCTACCGGGCGGGTTTTTGAATCTTGTTCGGCGGGGGACACTGACGGGGATGTCCGAGGATGTCCGAGGACGGACAACGGGCGGAGCGAGGGGAGCGGGATGGACAGCGGGATACGGGCGATGGTCGACGCGGTCGACGAGGCGCGGCGGCAGCTGCGGGAGAACGCGCTGCCGAAGGCGAAGGACCGGGGGCGGGACAAGGTCCCGGCGGTGGAGGCCGCCGTGATGCTCGGGGAGCTCGCCGACCTGGTGGAGGTCACGGGGGAGCTGGCGGCGGCCCTCTCCGACCGGATGGCCACGCACGAGAGCCCCGAGTTCTACCGGCTGGCGGGAGTCCGGCTCAGGGACGAGGCGGGCCACCTGCGGGAGGCCGAGCAGAGGGTCGCCAAGCGGGTCGGCTGAGGGGGCGAGCGGCCGCCGGTGCCCGGCCGGGCACCGG
>NZ_JBHYGR010000119.1:0-9923 GCF_042738155.1 Kitasatospora sp. NPDC059088
GGACCGCCTTCCAGCGGGCCCTCCGGGCGCTTCGTTCTTTCGTGTTTCAAGCTTATCAGATGTTTTCCGCTCCGTTTTCCGGAGTTTCATTCATCCGATTTGGCTTTTGCCTTTCGGCGCTCCCGAACTCTACCAGAGTTTCTCGGTCCGTTTTCCCGGTAGTTCTCGAATTCGCATTCGTATTCGAGGACTTCCTTGGGGCTCGTCCCGTGGGGCAACCCGGAGAACATTACGCACCGGGTAGCCCCACGTCAAACCAGCCTCAGCGGGGCCGGACGAGGGTCTGGAGCGGGGCTCAGACCTCGACGACGACCGGCAGGATCATCGGCCGGCGGCGGTAGTTGTCCGCGACCCACTTGCCGATGGTCCGGCGGACGAGCTGCTGCACCTGGCGGGGCTCCAGCACGCCGTCGCTCGCCGAGCGGTCCAGGGCCTCCTGGAGCTTGGCGACGACCGGCACGAAGGCGTTGTCGTCGATGCCGGAGCCGCGGGCCTGGATGGTCGGGCTGCCGACCAGCTTGCCGTTGGTGGTGTCGACCGCGACGAAGACCGAGATGAAGCCCTCCTCGCCGAGGATCCTGCGGTCCTTGAGCGAGGCCTCGGTGATGTCGCCGACCGAGGCGCCGTCGACGTAGACGTAGCCGGCCCGGACCTTGCCGACGATCCGGGCGACGCCCTTCTCCAGGTCGACGCAGACGCCGTCCTCGGCGATGACCACGCGGTTGCGCGGCACGCCGGTGGCGATGCCGAGCTCGGCGGCGGCCCGCAGGTGGCGCCACTCGCCGTGGACCGGCATCAGGTTGCGCGGCTTGCAGATGTTGAAGAAGTACAGCAGCTCGCCGGCCGAGGCGTGGCCGGAGACGTGCACCTTGGCGTTGCCCTTGTGCACGACCTTGGCGCCCCAGCGGGTCAGGCCGTTGATCACGCGGTAGACGGCGTTCTCGTTGCCCGGGATGAGCGAGGACGCCAGGACGACGGTGTCGCCCTCCACGATGCGGATCTGGTGGTCGCGGTTGGCCATCCGGGACAGCGCCGCCATCGGCTCGCCCTGGGAGCCGGTGCAGATCAGCACGACCTCCTTGTCCGGCAGGTCGTCGAGCTGCTTGACGTCGACGACCATGTTGCCGGGGACCTTGAGGTACCCGAGGTCACGGGCGATGCCCATGTTGCGGACCATCGAGCGGCCGACGAAGGCGACCTTGCGCTTGTACTCGTGCGCGGCGTCCAGCACCTGCTGGATGCGGTGCACGTGGCTGGCGAAGGACGCGACGATGATGCGCTTGTCGGCGTTCGCGAAAACGTTTCGCAGCGCGGCCGAGATGTCGCGCTCGTGCGGGATGAAGCCGGGGACCTCGGCGTTGGTGGAGTCCACCAGCAACAGGTCCATGCCCTCCTCCGCCAGCTTGGCGAAGGTCGGCAGGTCGGTGAGGCGGCCGTCCAGCGGCAGCTGGTCCATCTTGAAGTCACCGGTGGCCACGACCATGCCGGCGGGGGTGCGGACCGCCACGGCGAGGGCGTCCGGGATGGAGTGGTTGACCGCGATGAACTCGCAGTCGAAGGGGCCGATGCGCTCGCGCTCGCCCTCCTTGACCTCCAGCACGTACGGCCGGATGCGGTGCTCGGCGAGCTTGGCCTCGATCAGGGCGAGGGTCAGCTTGGAGCCGATCAGCGGGATGTCCGGGTTCTCCCGCAGGAGGAACGGGACGGCGCCGATGTGGTCCTCGTGGCCGTGGGTGAGGACGATGCCGTCGACCTTGTCGAGGCGGTCCCGGATGTAGCTGAAGTCCGGGAGGATCAGGTCCACGCCGGGCTGCTCGTCCTCGGGGAAGAGGACGCCGCAGTCGATGATCAGGATGCGGTCGCCGTACTCGAGGACCGTCATGTTGCGGCCGATCTCGCCGAGGCCGCCGAGCGGAGTGATGCGGAGGGCGCCCTCCTTGAGGGCCGGGGGCGCGCCGAGTTCGGGGTGCGGGTGGCTCAAAAGACTCTCCTCACGACGCACGCCATATGCCCGGGGTCCTCCCCCTGGAGACATATGGCGTGCGTACTCAGTGTCGTTCTTCCTACTGGGTCTGTGCTCTCGCGCCTTCGGTCCGGTCCAGCGGCGGACCCGGTCGGGTCCGGCGAGCCGGGGCGCGCACGTCTGTGTCTGCTACAGGTGTACCCCGCCGGAGGCGAGATCCTGCTTCAATCGGTCGATCTCCTCGGACGTCGCGCCGACCAGGGGCAGGCGCAGCGGCCCGGCGGGCAGGCCCTGGAGGTCCAGCGCGGCCTTGGTGAGGATCACGCCCTGGGTGCGGAACATACCGGTGAACACCGGCAGCAGGCCCTGGTGGACGGCGGTGGCCTTGGCCACATCGCCGGCCAGGTAGGCCTCGATCATGGCCTTCAACTCACCGGCGACCACGTGCCCGACGACGCTGACCACGCCGGCGGCCCCGACGGACAGCAGCGGCAGGTTCAGGATGTCGTCGCCGGAGTACCAGGCGAGGTCGGAGCGGGCGATCGCCCAGGCCGCCGCGCCGAGGTCGCCCTTGGCGTCCTTGTTGGCGACGATCCGCGGGTGCTCGCCGAGCCGGACCAGGGTCTCGTGGCTCAGCGCGACCCCGCTGCGGCCCGGGATGTCGTACGCCATGACCGGCAGGCCGGTGGCGTCGGCGACCTGCGTGAAGTGCCGGTACAGGCCCTCCTGCGGGGGCTTGTTGTAGTACGGCGTGACGACCAGCAGGCCGTGCGCCCCGGCCGCCTCCGCCTGGCGGGCCAGTTCGACGCTGTGGTGGGTGTCGTTGGTGCCGACCCCGGCCACCACGTGGGCACGGTCCCCGACCGCCTCCACCACGGCGCGGACGAGCTGGGCCTTCTCGGCGTCGCTGGTGGTCGGGGACTCACCGGTGGTGCCGTTGACGACGAGGCCGTCGTTCCCGGAGTCGACGAGGTGCGTGGCGAGGCGCTGGGCGCCGTCGAGGTCGAGCGCGCCGTCGGCGGTGAACGGGGTGACCATCGCGGTCAGTACCCGGCCGAACGGCGTCTGGGGGGTGGAGGTCGGAGCCATGCGTCCAAAGCTACTCGTAGGCGGTGGGGCGGTACCCATGCCGGTCCATGGTTCGGACAGGTGAGCAGGCCAGGGGCGGGGAATGGGATCCCGGTGCTGCCCGCTCGGGGGTTCGGGCAGCACCGGGATCCGTGGTCACGAATGTAGGGAGCGGCTAGAAAAGCCGCAATCCAGACATGCCCGACACTCTGCCCATATGCCTGTCGTCCCAGGTCAGGGGGCGACCCGGCCGTGCTTCTCGAAGGCCGCATGGGTGAGCGGCATGAGCTGGGCCCACTGCTCCTCCATCCGCTCCGCGACCATCTCGATCTCGCGCTGCGGGAAGGACGGCACCGCCGAGTTCTCCCGCCGGGTGCGCAGCGAGAGGAAGTGCATCAGCGAGCGCGCGTTGCAGGTCGCGTACATCGAGGAGAACAGGCCGACCGGCAGCACCGCCCGGGCCACCTCGCGGGCCACGCCGGCCGCCAGCATCTCCTGGTAGCGGGCGTAGGACTCGCGGTACGCGGCCTCCATCGCCCCGGTGGTGGTCCCGTGCTGCTCCGGGGTGCCCTCGTGGAACTCGTACTTGCCCGGACGGCCCTGCTGGACCAGCTTGCGGTCGGTGCCCGGGACGTAGAAGACCGGCTCCAGCTCGCGGTAGCGGCCGGACTCCTCGTTGTACGACCAGCCGCTGCGGTGCCGGTGGAACTCGCGGAACACGAAGATCGGCGCGCTGATGAAGAAGGTCATCGAGTTGTGCTCGAACGGCGTGCCGTGCCGGTCGCGCATCAGGAAGTTGATCAGGCCCTTGGACTTCTCCGGGTCCTGCTGGAGCGCCTCCAGGGACTGCTCCCCCGCGGTCGACACCCGGGCCGACCAGATGACGTCCGAATCGGCGGCGGCGCTGCGGACCAGCTCCACCGTCACGTCGCTCCGGAAGCTGGGGGCCGTCGGTTCGTCGCTCACGCGTTACTCCTTGCGGGTTCGGTGCTGTGCAGCTTGATGGCGTGCTGCATGGTCTTGCGGGCGCGCGGGGTGTCGCCGGCGTCGGCGTAGGCCACGGCGAGGCGGAACCAGACCCGCCAGTCGCCCGGCGCGGCCTCCGCCTCGGCCTGGCGGCGGGTGAACACCGCGTCGGCCGAGGCCCGGTCGATCCGTCCGCCGCCGGTGCGCCGGAGCTCGTCCACCGGCAGGCCGCCCTCGGCCTCCAGCTCGCGGGCGAGCTGCTCGCTGGCCCGGCCGAAGCGGACGGTCTGGCGCAGGAACCAGATGCCGATCACCGGGATCACGAAGGCGCAGAGGCCGATGCCGATGCCGAGCGGCTTTCCGGTGGCGACCAGCTGGACGCCCTCCCCCACGCAGAGGAGGGCGACCAGCAGCAGTACGCCGGACAGGACGAAGAAACCGGTACGGGAGGTCATGTCGCGCTCCTGGGGTTCACCACGGTCACACGTCCAGGAAGTGTTCGAGGCCGAAGGTCAGCCCCGGGGTCTCGACGACCTTGCGCACGCCCAGCAGGATGCCCGGCATGAAGCTGCTGTGGTGCAGTGAGTCGTGCCGGATGGTGAGCGTCTCGCCGGTGTCGCCGAACATCACCTGCTGGTGGGCGAGCAGGCCGCGCAGCCGTACGGCGTGCACCGGCACCCCGTCCACGTCGGCGCCGCGCGCGCCGGGCAGGCTGTGGGTGGTCGGGTCCTGCTGCTTCGGCCGGCCGGCCTCGGCGCGGGCCGCGGCGATCAGCTGGGCGGTGCGGGTGGCGGTGCCGCTGGGGGCGTCGGCCTTGCGGTCGTGGTGGAGTTCGACCACCTCGACCGACTCGAAGTACCTCGCCGCCAGCTGGGAGAACTTCATGCCGAGGATCGCGCCGATGGAGAAGTTGGGCGCGATCAGCAGGCCGAGGTCGGGGGCCTGCGCCAACAGGCCCTCGACGGTGGCCAGTCGCTCGTCGGTCCAGCCGGTGGTGCCGGTGACCACGTGGATGCCGTGGCGCAGGCAGTAGTCGAGGTTGCCCATCACCGAGTCCGGGTGGGTGAGTTCGACGGCGACCTGGGCACCGGCCTCGGTCAGCTCCTCCAGCCTGGAGCCGCGGCCGAGGGTGGCCACCAGCTCCAGGTCCGGCGCGGCCTCGACGGCCTTGACCGCCTCCGAGCCGATCCGTCCGTTGGCACCGATCACGGCGACACGCAGCGTCATAGCGACGTTCCTCTCCGGGGGGACAATCCTCAGACCAGCAGATCGGCGAGCCGGGCGGCCCGCTTGTCGTTGACCGGCCCGATCAGCGCCAGCGACGGCCGGTACGCGCCCAGCACATCACGGGCCACCGCGTGGACGTCCTCCAGGGTCACCGCGGCGATCCGCGCCAGCATGTCGTCCACCGACAGGTGGTGCCCGTAGCTGAGTTCGGCCTTGCCGATCCGGTTCATCAGCGAGCCGGTGTCCTCCATGCCGAGCACGGTGGAGCCGGAGATCTGGCCGATCGCGCGCTGCAGCTCCTCCTCGGTGATGCCGTCGGCGACCACCTTGGCGAGCTCCTCGCGGCAGATCCGCAGCACCTCCTCGACGCGCTTGGGCTGGCAGCCGGCGTAGATGCCGAACAGGCCGCTGTCCGCGTAGGAGGAGGAGTACGAGTAGACGGAGTAGGCCAGGCCGCGCTTCTCCCGGACCTCCTGGAACAGCCGGGAGCTCATCCCGCCGCCCAGGGCCGCGTTGAGCACGCCCATCGCCCAGCGGCGCTCGTCGTGCCGGGGCACGCCGGGCACGCCCAGCACCAGGTGGGCCTGCTCGGTGGAGCGGTTGAGCACCTCGACCCGGCCGGCCGTGCGCAGCGCCTTGACGCCGCGGCGGGCCTCGGCGGGCGCCGCGGTGGAGCGGGCCAGCACCGGCGCGAAGGCCTCCTGGACCTGCTTGACGACCTTGCGGTGGTCGAGGTTGCCGGCCGCCGCGACGACCAGGTTCTCCGGGCGGTAGCGGCGGTGGTAGAAGCCGGCGACCTGGTCCCGGGTGAGGGCCTTGATGGTCTCCTGGGTGCCGAGGATCGGGCGGCCGAGCGGGCCGCTGCCGAAGATCACCTTGGCGAACAGGTCGTGGACGACGTCACCCGGGTCGTCCTCGGCCATCGCCATCTCCTCGAGGATGACGCCGCGTTCGGCGTCGACGTCCTCGGCGCGGATCAGCGAGCCGGTGAGCATGTCGCAGACCACGTCGATGGCCAGCGGCAGGTCGGTGTCCAGGACCCGGGCGTAGTAGCAGGTGTTCTCCTTCGCGGTGAAGGCGTTCATCTCGCCGCCGACCGCGTCCAGGGCCGCCGAGATGTCCAGCGCGCTGCGCCGCTCGGTGCCCTTGAAGAGCAGGTGCTCCAGGTAGTGGGTGGCGCCGTTGAGCTGCGGGGTCTCGTCCCGGGAGCCGACGCCGACCCAGATGCCGAAGGTCGCGGAGCGCACTGTCGGCAGGGTCTCGGTGACGACCCGCAGGCCGCCGGGGAGGACGGTGCGGCGCACCGTGCCGGCGCCGTCGACGCCCTTGAGCAGGGTCCGGGTGGAGCCGGGACGCTGCTTTACCGCCGGGGCCTGGGCCACGGGGGGTACCTCCAGAGGAAACGCACGTGGAATGGCACGTACGGACGAACGCGTGGACAACAGGGTGCGGCCCGCACGCCGGGAGGCGTACGGGCCGCAAGGGTCAGCTAGCGGCGCTTCACTCGGAAGCGGCCTCGCCGCCTTCCTCGCCCTCGACGACCGGGATCAGGGAGAGCTTGCCGCGCGGGTCGATCTCGGCGATCTCGACCTGCACCTTGGCGCCGACGCCGAGGACGTCCTCGACGTTCTCGACGCGCTTGCCGCCGGCCAGCTTGCGGATCTGCGAGATGTGCAGCAGGCCGTCCTTGCCCGGCATGAGCGACACGAACGCGCCGAACGTCGTGGTCTTGACCACGGTGCCCAGGTAGCGCTCGCCGACCTCCGGCATGGTCGGGTTGGCGATCTGGTTGATCGTGGTGCGGGCGGCCTCGGCGGCCGGGCCGTCGGCGGCACCGATGTAGATGGTGCCGTCGTCCTCGATCGTGATCTCGGCGCCGGTGTCCTCCTGGATCTGGTTGATCATCTTGCCCTTGGGGCCGATGACCTCACCGATCTTGTCCACCGGGATCTTGATGGTGATGATCCGCGGCGCGTTCGGGGACATCTCGTCGGGCGAGTCGATGGCCTCGTTCATCACGTCGAGGATGTGCAGGCGGGCGTCCTTGGCCTGCTTGAGCGCGGCGGCCAGCACGGAGGCCGGGATGCCGTTCAGCTTGGTGTCGAGCTGCAGCGCGGTGATGAAGTTGCGGGTACCGGCGACCTTGAAGTCCATGTCGCCGTACGCGTCCTCGGCACCGAGGATGTCGGTCAGCGCGACGTAGTGGGTCTCGCCGTCGATCTCCTGGGAGATCAGGCCCATGGCGATGCCGGCGACGGCGGCCTTGAGCGGCACACCGGCGTTCAGCAGCGACATGGTCGAGGCGCAGACCGAGCCCATCGAGGTGGAGCCGTTGGAGCTCAGCGCCTCGGAGACCTGGCGGATCGCGTAGGGGAACTCCTCGCGGGTCGGCAGGACCGGGAGGATGGCGCGCTCGGCGAGGGCGCCGTGGCCGATCTCGCGACGCTTGGGCGAGCCCACGCGGCCGGTCTCGCCGACCGAGTACGGCGGGAAGTTGTAGTTGTGCATGTAGCGGCGACGCGTCTCCGGGGAGAGCGTGTCGAGCTGCTGCTCCATCCGGAGCATGTTCAGCGTGGTGACGCCCAGGATCTGGGTCTCGCCGCGCTCGAACAGGGCCGAGCCGTGGACGCGCGGGATGGCCTCGACCTCGGCGGCCAGGGTGCGGATGTCGGTGACACCGCGGCCGTCGATGCGGACCTTGTCCTTGATGACGCGCTCGCGGACGACCTTCTTGGTCAGCGCGTTGTAGGCGGCGCTGATCTCCTTCTCGCGACCCTCGAACTCGGGGAGCAGCTTCTCGGCGGCGACCGCCTTGACGCGGTCCAGCTCGGCGTTGCGCTCCTGCTTGCCCGGGATGGTGAGGGCCTTGGCCAGCTCGTCCTTGACGGCGGCGGTCAGCGCGGCCAGGACGTCGTCCTGGTAGTCCAGGAAGACCGGGAAGTCGGCGGTCGGCTTGGCGGCCTGGGCGGCGAGCTGCGACTGGGCGGCGCAGAGCACCTTGATGAAGGGCTTCGCGGCGTCCAGACCGGCGGCGACGACGTCCTCGGTCGGCGCCTCGGCGCCGCCCTCGACCAGCTTGATGGTCTTGTCGGTGGCCTCGGCCTCGACCATCATGATCGCGACGTCGCCGTCCGGCAGGACGCGACCGGCGACGACCATGTCGAAGACGGCCGACTCCAGCTCGCTGTGGGTCGGGAAGGCGACCCACTGGCCCTTGATCAGCGCGACGCGGACGCCACCGATCGGGCCGGAGAACGGCAGGCCCGCCAGCTGGGTGGAGGCGGAGGCGGCGTTGATGGCGACCACGTCGTACAGGTGGTCGGGGTTGAGCGCCATGATCGTGCAGACGACCTGGACCTCGTTGCGCAGGCCCTTGACGAAGGACGGGCGCAGCGGGCGGTCGATCAGGCGGCAGGTGAGGATCGCGTCCTCGGAGGGCCGGCCCTCGCGACGGAAGAACGAGCCGGGGATGCGGCCGGCGGCGTACATCCGCTCCTCGACGTCCACGGTCAGCGGGAAGAAGTCGAAGTGCTCCTTCGGCTGCTTGGACGCGCTGGTGGCCGACAGCACCATGGTGTCGTCGTCGAGGTAGGCCACGGCGGAGCCGGCGGCCTGACGGGCCAGACGGCCGGTCTCGAAGCGGATGGTACGGGTGCCGAAGGAACCGTTGTCGATCACGGCCTCGGCGTAGAACACGTTCTCTTCCACCTGGAAGATCTCCTCTTTCGTACGTTCTCCGGGAGAGCGTCCCCGCGCACTGCCTCGGGCTGGCCCTGGGGCCCTCCTGCCAGGGAGGGCGGCAGTCGGGCCGGTCTTCGATCGAAGCCTCCGGGGTGCCCCGCTCGTCGGCGGGGATTCCGGGGGCCACTACCGAGGACCGGCGCCTCACGGCTGCCGGGCCGGGACGGGCGGTCCGCGTCTGGACGCTCTCTCGGATGCGGGCGGCTTCCGTTTGAAGCCTTCGTCCCGCGGGGGGTTTGGGTCTGCTGCCCGGGTGGCGCTCCTGCGCCATCACCCGGCATGCCCACAACCCTACGGTGCAATCCTCGGCCACCTGGGGAGGTGCGCGCGAGTTGTTATGTCAGGGTGCCGCGTTCGAACCCGCCGCGGCATACGCGCGAGGGGCGGCTCCCCGGTGTGGGGAGCCGCCCCCTGCGGCGGTCTTAGCGGGCGCCGCCGGCGGCACCGCGACGGATGCCCAGGCGGTCGACGAGCGTACGGAAACGCTCGATGTCCTTCTTGGCCAGGTACTGCAGGAGGCGGCGGCGCTGGCCGACCAGGATCAGCAGGCCACGACGCGAGTGGTGGTCGTGCTTGTGGAACTTGAGGTGCTCGGTCAGGTCCGAGATGCGGCGGGAGAGCATGGCCACCTGGACCTCGGGGGAACCGGTGTCGCCCTCCTTCTGGCCGAACTCGGCGAAGATCTGCTTCTTGACGTCAGAGGCGAGTGCCACTGCAACTCCTTCAAGGTCTACCGAGCGGTCCTGGTCGACAGCACAGGACTCTGCGAGAACTCGGTGTCGCGAGCGCTGTCCGCGGTCGACGGCCCACGAAGGGGTGGACACACGGCTGCGCTCGAAGGCCAAGGGTACCAGTGCCGGGGGGGCCCGCCCCCCCCCCGGGCGGCGGCCGGCGGGGGGGCCCGGCCCGGGCGGGGGGGGGGCGCCGCGCCGCCCCCCGCCGCCCCGCCCGCGAGCCT
>NZ_JBHYGR010000119.1:9933-15948 GCF_042738155.1 Kitasatospora sp. NPDC059088
CCGCGCCGGGGGGGTGTCCCCCCCGGGGCCCCCCCCCCCCCCGGCCGCGCGCGCCCCCCCCCCCGGGGGGGGGGGGGGGGGGGGGGGGGGGTGGCGGGCGCCCGGCGGCGGGGGGTGCGCGGTCAGCCGGTGGCGCCGCGGACCAGCCGGTAGACGTTCAGCACGGCGAGCGCCAGCGGGACCAGCGAGATCAGGGTGAGGCTGTCCACCAGGTCCAGGATGCGGCCCCAGAACGGGGAGACGCCCAGCCGGGGCACCACCAGGGCGATCGCGGTGAGCAGCGCGGCCCCGAAGGCGACGGAGGCGGCCAGCCAGATGGTGCGCAGGTCGAGCTCGGTGCTGGAGCCGGCCGCGCGCAGGACGAACTGCGGGGTGTGCAGGGAGAGCCCGACGATCAGCAGGCACAGGCCGAGCAGGCCGGCGACGGTGAGGCTGAGGACCTGCGCGGTGTAGCGGAACAGCCGGGCGCGCAGCATGGCGGCGATGCCGAGGGCGAGCGCGAGCAGTTCGGGGAAGGTCCGGTCGGTGAAGGAGAGGACGGCGCAGGCGCCGACCACGACCGCGGCGCAGCCGCCGACCAGGCCGACCAGCACCTCGTGGCCGCGGCGGGCCTGGTGGGCGATCCGCTCGTACTGGACGGCCTCGGCGCGCTCGGCCTCCTCGTCGTAGTCGCGGCTGCGGGTGCGGGTCTGGCCGGGGGCGCTGAATCCGACCGGCAGCCGGGCGAAGCGGGCGGAGAGGCTGGGCAGGAAGCCGATCGCGGCGACGGCGGCGACGCCGGTGACGGCGGCGATGTTCCCGGCCGGGGTGTCGGGCATCAGCACGGCGGCGAAGGTGGCGAGCGCGCCGGCGGTGGCGACGAAGGCGGCGGCGACGAACACCGCGTCCTTGTCCGGGAGCAGTCCGGCGAGCAGCACGGAGATCACCAGGACGGTGACGCAGCCGGTGAGGAACTGGAGCCGGCCGGGGCCGTCCCACGGGTGGGCGACGGCGATGACGCCGCTGCCGGCGATCATGGCGTGCGGCAGGGCGCCGAGGCCGAGCGCGACGGCGGCGTGGGCGTCCTGGTAGACCCGGGCGCGGACCCCGGCGAGCGCGGTGAGCACCACGGCGGCGACGCCGGCCAGCACGCCGGGCAGGCTGTGCATGTCGTGGCGCAGGTCGGAGAACCAGAGCGCGAAGCCGAGCAGGGTGAGCAGCACCCCGGCGCCGATCAGGCCGAAGCCGCGCATGAGGTCGACGGTCCAGAACCGGCGGTCGGCCTCGACGGCGCTGGCGATGGCGTCGGCGACGTCGTCGTAGACGGCGGGCGGCAGCGACTCGGCGAAGGGGCGCAGCGCCAGCAGGTCGCCGTCGCGGACGTGTTGGGCGGCCAGGGACAGGCTGCTGTCGAGGACGGTGCCGTCGCGGCGGACCAGGTGGAAGCCGGTGGGGGTGCCGTCGGGCTGGCTCTGGTTGGCCAGCCGCAGCACCTCGGGGTAGACGTCGGCGAGGGCGACGTCCTCGGGCAGGGCGACGTCGATCCGGCGGTCCGGGGCGACGACGGTCACCCGGCAGTAGCCCGTGGCGGCTGTCGCGCTCACGACGGCACCTCGATCCTTCGACGCACTGGACGCTCCCCCTGTGTGGACGGTGCCGCGGCACGGTGGCGCGCGGGGTGGCTGTGGAACCGGCCCGGCCGGGCCGCGAGTTGGCGCGGCGTTACCCTACCCGCTCGGTTCGTGCCCGGTGCCGGTGCGGGGTGCGGCCCCCGTCGGTGCGGGCACGCCCCGCTGTGCGCCGCTATGTAGGATCGGCGCCTGCGCGAGGTGGTACGGGGGCTGCGCTGTGTGGGGCGTCCTCAGCCACGGGAATCCCGTACCGGGCCGAGCGCAGTCGCGTGAGGGCTGATGCCGAAGTGATCGATCGACGCCGCGGGGTGGGTGACGCATGGGTGTGATCATGGTCAAGCGACCGGCCAGGGCCTACCCGCCGACGGTGCCGGACGAGCCGGTGGAGCTGGTCAGTCCACCGGAGCTGCCCCGGCAGGGCGGCGAGGACTGGCTGATGAGCATCCTGCCGATGCTCGGCATGGGCGGTTCGGCGGTGTTCTTCTTCTCGCCGGGTGCGGCCGCGCCGATGAAGATCATGGGCGGTCTGATGATCGTCTCGACGGTCGGCATGGTGCTGGCCCAGATCGTGCGGGCCCGCCGGGGCGGCTCGACCGTGATGGCGGACGAGCGGCGTGACTACCTCAAGTACCTCCAGCAGACCCGCCGCCAGGTGCGCCGCACGGCGGAGAGCCAGCGCGGCGCGCTGCTGTTCCTGAACCCGGCGCCGGAGCAGCTCTGGTCGATCGTCGAGGACGGCCGCCGGCTGTGGGAGCGGCGGACGGCGGACGGCGACTTCGCGCAGATCCGGGTCGGCCTCGGGCCGGTGCAGCTGTCCACCCCGCTGGTGGCGCCGCAGACCGCGCCGATGGACGAGCTGGAGCCGCTGTCGGCGGCCGCGATGCACTCGTTCCTCAAGGCGCACGGCACCCTCCAGGACCTGCCGCTGGCGGTCTCGCTGCGGGCCTTCTACCACATCACGGTGTGCGGGGACCCGGACTCGGTGTACGGGAACGTGCGCGCGATGATCGCCCAACTGACCACCCTGCACTCGCCGGACGACCTGCTGATCGCGGTCGCCGCGGCCCCCGGCGCGGCCGAGGAGTGGGACTGGACCAAGTGGCTCCCGCACAACCAGCACCGCAAGGAGAGCGACGGCGCGGGCTCGCGCCGGCTGAGCGCCGCCGACCTGGGCGAGCTGGAGTACCTGCTGCAGGACGAGCTGGCCGGCCGCCAGCGCTTCGTCCGGGACGCGGCGCCCGCCGCGGACCAGCCGCACCTGGTGGTGATCATGGACGGCGCCGGGGTGCCGCACGACTCGGTGCTGGCCGGCCCCGAGGGCGTGCAGGGGGTGACCGTCATCGAGGTCGTCCCGGGTGAGGTGGACGAGCCGAGCGGGCACCTGATGGTGACGGTCAACCCGCAGGAGCTGGTGCTGCGTTCGGCCTCCGGGGCGACGTACAGCGGCAAGCCGGACCTGCTCTCGCTGTGGCAGTCCGAGGCGCTGGCGCGGCAGTTGGCGCCGTACCGGGCCTCGGCCGGCGGGGACGACGAGCCGCTGCTGTCCAACCTGGACTTCACCGACATGATGGGCTCGGGCGACCCGGGCTCCTTCGACGTGGCCCGCAGCTGGCGCCCGCGCGCCCAGCACGAGCGGATGCGGGTGCCGATCGGCGTCGGCGCGGGCGGCGAGCACGTCTACCTGGACATCAAGGAGGCCGCGCTGGAGGGCATGGGCCCGCACGGCCTGTGCGTGGGCGCGACCGGTTCCGGCAAGTCGGAGCTGCTGCGCACCCTGGTGCTGGCGCTGGCGATGACCCACTCCTCGGAGACGCTCAACTTCGTGCTCGCCGACTTCAAGGGCGGCGCGACCTTCCTGGGCATGGCGGACATGCCGCACACCTCCGCGGTGATCACCAACCTGGAGGGCGAGCTCACCCTGGTCGACCGCATGCGGGACGCGATCGAGGGCGAGCTGCACCGCCGCCAGGAGCTGCTGCACCGCTCCGGCAACTACGCCAACATCCACGAGTACGAGCGGGCCCGGGCGGCCGGCGCGGCGCTGGACCCGCTGCCCTCGCTGGTGCTGATCATCGACGAGTTCTCCGAACTCCTCACCGCCAAGCCCGACTTCATCGAGATGTTCATCCAGATCGGCCGGATCGGCCGCTCCCTGGGCGTGCACCTGCTGCTGGCCTCGCAGCGCCTGGAGGAGGGCAAGCTGCGCGGCCTGGACACCTACCTCTCCTACCGGATCGGCCTGCGCACCTTCTCGGCGGCCGAGTCGCGGGCGGCGATCGGCGTACCGGACGCGTACCACCTGCCGCCGGTGCCGGGCGTCGGCTACCTCAAGTTCGGCGAGGACGTGATGGACCGGTTCAAGGCCGCGTACGTCTCGGGGCCCTACCGGGCGCCCGGGCAGCAGCGGTCGACCGGCGGCCGGCGGGTGAACACCCGGCCGGTGGAGTTCACCTCGGCCTTCGTGGACCTGCCGCCGGCCCCCGTGGAGGAGGAGGCGCCGCAGGTCCAGGAGCAGGACGACGCACTGGTGGACACCGTGCTGGACGTCTTCGTCCAGCGGATGTCCGGCCAGGGCCCGGCCGCCCACCAGGTGTGGCTGCCGCCGCTGGACGAGGCGCCGAGCCTGGACCACCTGCTGCCGCCGCTGCAGGTCGTCCCCGACCGCGGACTCACCGCGCCCGGCTACCCGGGCGGGCGGCTGCGCGCGCCGATCGGCATCGTGGACAAGCCGCGCGAGCAGAAGACCGACATCCTGGAGGTCGACTTCTCCGGGGCGGCCGGCCACGGCCTGGTGGTCGGCGGCCCGCGCTCGGGCAAGTCGACCGTGCTGCGCGGCATGACGGCGGCCTTCGGCCTCACCCACACCCCGCGCGAGGTGCAGTTCTACCTGCTGGACTTCGGCGCGGGCAGCTTCCAGTCGCTGCTCGGGCTGCCGCACGTCGGCGGGGTGGCGGGCCGGCTGGACGTGGACAAGGTCCGCCGGATGGTCTCCGAGGTGCACGCGGTGCTGAACCGGCGCGAGGAGCTGTTCCGGGCGACCGGGATCGACACCATCGCGACCTACCGGGCCCGCCGGGCCGCCGGGCAGCTGCCCGACGAGGCCTTCGGCGACGTCTTCCTGGTGATCGACGGCTGGAACACCTTCAAGCAGGAGTTCGAGGGGCTGGAGCCGGTGATCGGCGACATCGCCCAGCGCGGCCTCGGCTACGGCGTCCACCTGGTGATCAGCGCCGCCCGGTACGCGGAGGTCCGCCCCGCGCTCAAGGACCTGCTGCAGAACCGCATCGAGCTCAGGCTCGGCGACGCGATGGAGTCCGAGGTCGACCGCCGGGTGGCGCAGAACGTCCCGCCGCTGGCCGGGCGCGGGATCACCGCGGAGCGGCTGCACTTCCTGAGCGGCCTGCCGCGACTGGACGGCTCCCCCTCGGTGGACGACCTCCAGGACGGCGTGGCCGGGCTGGTCGCCGCGGTCGACGGGGCCTGGACCGGCCCGCGCGCCCCGCAGGTGCGGATGCTGCCGGCCGTCCTGGACGGGACCTCGCTGCCGAAGGGCTTCGAGCACCCGGAGCGCGGCGTCTGCTTCGGCGTGGACGAGGCCGAGCTGGCGCCGGTGTTCGTCAACTTCGAGACCGACCCGCTGTTCATCGTGTTCGGCGACACCGAGTCCGGGAAGTCCGCGCTGCTGCGGATGCTGATCAAGCAGATCACCGAGCGCTACACCCCGGACCAGGCGGGCATCGTGGTCGGCGACTACCGGCGCGCCCTGCTGGGCACCGTCCCGCCGGAGTTCCTGGTGGAGTACGCGGCCGCGCAGCCGGCCATGACCGCCATCGTGGACATGCTGCGCGGGGCCTGCGCCCGCCGCCTGCCCGGCCCGGACGTGACCGCCGAACAGCTGCGCAACCGCAGCTGGTACACCGGCAAGGACATGTTCGTGATCGTCGACGACTACGAGCTGGTCGCCACCGGCTCGGGCAACCCGCTGGCACCGCTGGCCGAGTTCCTGCCGTTCGCCCGGGACATCGGCCTGCGGGTGATCGTGGCCCGCAGCGCGGGCGGCGCCGGGCGCTCGCTGTACGAGCCGGTGATGCAGCGGATGCGCGAGCTGGGCGGGCAGGGCGTCATCCTGTCCGGCAACCGGGACGAGGGCGCGCTGCTGGGGACGGTCAAGCCGCAGGCGCTGCCGCCGGGCCGCGGGGTGTTCGTGTCACGCCGTGCGACCAACGGGCAGATGGTCCAGACGGGCTGGCTGCCGGTGCAGTGACCGGGCGCGGCCACGGGCCGCCCGCTACGGACAGTGAGTGAAGGGGGGGGGGGCCGCCGGGGGCGCCCCCCTGCGCGGGCCCCGTGGGGTAAAAGTTAAAAGTTGTTTTCCGGGCGGGGGGGCGGGTGCCCTAACCCCCCG
>NZ_JBHYGR010000119.1:15958-21410 GCF_042738155.1 Kitasatospora sp. NPDC059088
CGGGGGCGGGGTGGGTGCCGGGGGCGGCCCGCGCGCCCCCCCTCTCCGATGTTTTTTTTCGGGGGGCGCACTCCGCGGAGTCCGACCCCTTCCGCGTCCCAGGTGCTGAAACGTTACCTAGATCTTTCCGGGCCGGGGCTGCGGTTCCCGTACCCACCTGGGCAGTTGCCGAACGGCGGGATCACACCTGGCGTGTCGCCGTACGACCGAGTCGCGGCCTTTGAATGGTGGATCGCAACACACCGTTCACCTTTGATTCATGCCTGATGTTGCCAAAGTAACAAGTCGGACAAACAGCGCCATGACCCTAAGTGATCATCGGATCGCATGCTTATGCCGTTCACCGCAACGGATTCCGAAGCAGTTCCGGCGTTGACGCAATCAATACGCCCAAGGTTCCATGGCGGCCCGGGAGCGACCGGACCAGACCCGAGCAACGAGCCAGCGGAGGCGATACCGCTCCCGTCCCAGGACCGAACAGAGCCGATCGGAATCCACATGACCGACACGCTTCGCCCGCCACAGAACGTAGCCGCCACGGCGGACGGCGCGGCCGCACCCCAGCAGCTCAAGCGCTCGATCGGCGTCGTGGGCGGCACCCTGCTCACGCTGTCCTGCGTCACCCCCGCGTCGACGCTCTTCGTGATCGTGCCGGAACTGTTCTCCAGCATCGGCAGCGCCACCGCGCTGGCGATCGCCATCGGCTCCGTCCTCTGCGTCGCGGTCGCGTTCTGCTACTCCGAACTCGGCACCCTGATCCCCAGCGCCGGCGGCGAGTACGCGATGGTCGGCACCCTGGCCGGACGGCTCGCGGGCTGGCTGGTCTTCATCCAGTCGCTCATCGTGGTGATGATCGTCCCCTCGGTCATCGCCCTCGGCACCGCCGACTACCTGGCGCCCGTCCTGCACGTCGACAAGCCGATCGCCGGCGCCGCCGTGATGCTCGCCGCCACCCTGGCCGGCCTGCTCGACCTGCGCGCCAACGCCTGGATCACCGGCATCTTCCTGGTCCTGGAGGTCATCGCGGCCGGCGTGGTCTCGGTGCTCGGCTTCTCCCACGCCAACGCGGCCCACCCCAGCCTGCTGCACGGCCTGGTCTCCACCGACGGCGGCGCCGCCAGCCCCGTCGGCATCGGCGCCATCATCGGCGCGCTCGGCATCGCGCTGTTCGCCACCCAGGGCTTCTCCACCGCCGTCTACCTCTCCGAGGAGCTGGAGAACCCCCGCCGCACCGTCTCCCGCACCGTGCTGTGGACCCTCGGCCTCTCCAGCGCCATCATCCTGATCCCGGTCGCCGCCATCACCCTGGGCGCCCCCGACCTGCAGACCCTGACCTCCGGCGACATCTCCGGCATGGTCACCGCCTGGAGCAACTCCGCCGTCGGCACCTTCATCAGCCTCTGCATCGCGCTGGCGATCATCAACGCCGGCATCGTCATGGTCATCCAGAACTCCCGGGTGCTGTTCGCCTCCGCCCGCGACAAGGCCTGGCCCGAGCCCGTCAACAAGGCCTTCGGCACCCTCGGCCGCTTCGGCTCCCCCTGGATCGCCACCCTCGCGGTCGGCCTGCCCGGCGCCGCGCTCTGCTTCGTCAAGGGCGAACTCCTCAGCAACATCACCGGCGTCGCCGTCACCGCGATGTACCTGCTGGTCGCCATCGCCTCGCTGCTCTCCCGCCGCGGCCACCACAAGCACGCCGCCGCCTGGCGGATGCCGCTGTGGCCCGCCGTCCCGGCGCTGCTGATCGTCGTCCTGGTGTACGTGATGACCCAGCTGGACGCCGAACCCCTGCTGTGGACCGGCGGCATCACCGCCGCCGCCACCCTCTACTGGCTGTTCTACCTGCGCCCCCGGCAGGACACCCGCTGGGTGATCAGCCTCCCCGAGGACCAGCAGGGCTGACCCCCGATCCCCCACCCCTCCCCCACGCGGCGGTGCCCCGGACCTCCCCCAGGCCCGGGGCACCGCCGCGTCCGCACCGCCGCGCTACTTCCTCAGCTTCCAGACCGGGGCGGCGGCGATCGTCTGCATCTGGTCGTCGGTCAGCACCGGGGTCTTGCGGGTCGCCGGGCTCGTCTGGGTGCCGCTGTTGAACGAGCTGATCACCACCCGCAGGCCGTCCGGGTGCAGGGTGTCGACGGTCCACATGTCCACGCCCGGCTTGTCGCTCCCCTTGCTGACGACCACCTTGGTGCCGTCCGGCAGCGTCCTGGCGTCGCCGAACAACGAGTTGCCCCGGTCACCGCTCCAGTCCTGCACGTTGAGCTGCACCATGGACTTGCCCTTGCCGTCGTTCAGCACGAAGTTGGCGTAGCCGGGGCCGTCGCCGCCGGGCTCCGTCTCGGTCAGTCCGCTCGGCAGCAGTCCGGCGACGGTCGTCAGGATCTCCTTCGCGCTGTACTCCTTGGAGGTGTCGCGCACCGGAACCGGCTTCGGCTCCGGGATCGCGGCGACCACCGGGTCCCAGGCCTTGTCGGTGACGATCGCCCTGAGCTGCTCGGGCGACAGCGGCGGGGCCGGCCGGCTGTCCGGCGCGCCCTTCTCGGCCGGGGAGTTCCACTCCGACAGCTCGACCTGCCGGCCGTCCTGGCCGATCAGCCTGGCGTTCCACCACTTGGTGGTGGCCCGCTTGTCCGGGTACTCGTAGCCCTGGAGGACGGTCAGCGAACCGCCGCCCGGCACACTCGTGCTGGAGCAGGCGTCGTACTGGACCAGCTTCTTGTCCGGGCAGGCGTTCTGCGCCCGGTTGGGGTCGTTCGACGCCAGCCGGGTGAGCGAGATGCCCATCGCGGCCTTGCCCTGGCCGTCGTCGAAGAGCAGGGTGGCGCCCGCGTTGACGGAGCCGCCCGGCTTGCCGGACGGCGACCCGGTGCCGGTGCCCTTGCCGTCGGTGACCTGGCCCTTGGGCAGCAGCGCCTGGAAGGCGGCCAGCACCTCGTCGCCGCTGACCTCCTTCGGGGTCGGCGTACCGGTCGAAGCCGGGGTCAGCGCGGCGCTCGTGCCCGTACTCCCCGACGCCGCCCCGGTTGAGGCGGCCGCCACCGTGGTCGTACCGGACGGCGAGCCGGACCCGGTCAGGTACACCGCTCCGGTGCCCACCAGGGCCAGCGCGGCGGCGCCGCCCACCACCGCGGCGGTCGAACGGCTGCGCCAGCGGCGGCGGCCCCGCTGGTAGCCGCCCGCGACCATCCCGGCCTGGTCGGCCTGCTCGGGGCGGAATCCCTCACCGGTGCGGGTGAGGGCGTAGAGGAGGTCGTCTTCGAACTTGTCCTGCTCGGGCATGGCGGATCACCGTCTCCTTGCGTCGCGGAAGTAGCGGGGAAATGCGGGGTGGGCGGGGCGTACCGGTGTGCCGGTGCCGGTGGGCGGGGTGTGCCGGCGGGCGGGACGTTTCAGCGGGCCGAGAGCTCGGCCAGCGAGTCGCCGAGCAGGGTGCGCAGCCGGGCCAGCGCCCGGGTGGTCCTGGTGCGGACCGCGCCGGAGGAGAGCCGCAGCACCTCGGCGGTCTGCTCGACACTGCGGTCCTCCCAGTAGCGCAGCACCAGCACGGCCCGGTCCGCGGCGGACATCCGCCCCAGCGCGT
Source organism: Kitasatospora sp. NPDC059088 (assembly GCF_042738155.1). Taxonomy (NCBI): domain Bacteria; kingdom Bacillati; phylum Actinomycetota; class Actinomycetes; order Kitasatosporales; family Streptomycetaceae; genus Kitasatospora; species Kitasatospora sp. NPDC059088. The sequence continues at coordinate 19,542 of NZ_JBHYGR010000119.1, forward strand.
CCAGCAGGGTCAGCCGCAGACTGCTGTCCGTGTCCTGCCCGGCCGCCTCCGGCAGCGCCTCGGTCGGGCGCTCGCCGCTGGAGCGGCGGCGCTGCTGGGCGAGGAAGGTGCGCACCATCACCGTGTGGGTGTAGGCCGCCGGGTTGTCGATCCGGTGGCGGCCGCCGGTGAAGGCGCTGCGCCGCCACAGCACGTACATCCGGCTGAGGGCCTCCTGCACGAGGTCCTCGGCGTAGTGGGTGTCGCCGCTGGTCAGCAGACAGGCCGAGCGGTAGAGGTGCCCGGTGCGGCTGGAGACGAGTTCCAGGAACTCCGCGTCCTTGGCCTCCCGGCCACCCCTGATCCATCCCATGTGCCCGTCGCTCCCCCGCGTCCGTGTGCCCCGCCGACACTTGATGGATGCGGTGGACCGCCGCCGGTGTTACAGGCGTTCCACGACGTTTCCCGTGACCGCCGCGCGGGCGTGCGGGCGGCGGGTCAGTCGGCGGAGCCGCGGCGCCGGTCGCGCAGCACGACGCCGCCGCCGATCAGCAGGGCGACCAGCAGCGTGCCGACGCCGACCACGTAGGTGGCGGTACGGCCGTCGCGGTCGGCCTGGGTCTCGCCGAGGCCGACCGGGGCCGGCACGATCGGGGCCGCGGCCAGCTGCACGGGGGCGTCCTGGGCGGGCTCGGACGGCGGGTTCTCGGGCGCGGTGGTGACGGCCTTCACCGGGTCCACCACGCCCCAGCCGATGAACCGGTTCGGGCCGCGCTCGGTGCGCTGGGCGGTCTGCTCGATCCAGGCCCGCACCTGGGCCGGCGTCCACTTCGGGTGCGCGCCGACCAGCAGCGCGGCGAGTCCGGAGACGTACGGGGCGGCGAAGCTGGTGCCGTTGTCCACGCACTGGCCGCCGCCGGGCACCGTGGAGAGCATCTCGACACCGGGCGCGGCGACCTTCACGAAGGAGCCGTACTGGGAGAACGGGGCGCGCTCGTTGTTGCGGTCGGAGGCGCCCACGGACAGCACGGTCGGGAAGGCGCCCGGGTAGGTGTCGCCCTCGTTGCCGTCGTTGCCGCTGGAGGCGACCACCACGACCTTGTTCTGCTCGGCCCGCTCGATCGCGGCCTTCAACTCCTGGTAGCCGCCGAACCGGGCGTCGCCCGCGCCGCGCACGTCCTGGGAGATGTTGATGACCCCGACGTGCTTGTCGACCGCGTCGTTGATGGCCGCGGTCAGGGTGGAGACGTCGCCGTTGCCCGCACTGTCGTTCTGCCGGATCGCGTAGATCCTGGCGTCGGGGGCGAGCCCGACGAAGCCGGTCCGGTCGCTGCGGCCCGCGGCGATGATGCCGGCCACCTTGGTGCCGTGGCCGACCGTGTCCGTCAGGGAGTTGCCGTCGACGGCCTTGTTGCTCTGCTTGTCGATCAGCAGGGTGGGGCCCACGTCCACCCTGCCGTGCAGTTGCTGGTTGCTGTCGTCGACCCCGGTGTCGATGACGGCGACCGTCACGCCGTTGCCGGTGGTCGCCCCGCCCTGCCAGAGCTGGTCGAGCAGTATCCGCTGCAGCGACCACGGCACGGTCGGCACGTCGGGCGCGGGCCGGGGGCAGTCACCGGCGGCGGCCAGCCCGGGCCCGCCGTCCGCGTACGCGGGGGCGGCCGCCGGAGCGCCCAGCACCGTGAACGCGGCCAGCGCCGCGGCCGTCCTGCGGAACCCGCGTCCGGACACCCTGCCACCCCTCATGTTCGCCCCCGTGCCGCTCCGCGCGCCGAAGGGCGGGCGCCCCGCGGCCCGGGGCCCCCCCCCCGGGGGTGCCGGCCGGGGCCGGGGGGGGGCATGGTCGGTCCGAGAGAGGCGGGGTTGGTTGTAGGTGGGGGGTTGTTGTTG
>NZ_JBHYGR010000119.1:21420-29067 GCF_042738155.1 Kitasatospora sp. NPDC059088
TGTGTCTGGGTGGGTGGGTTTTTTTTTAAAACACACCCCCCCCCCCCCCCTCGGGGCCCCCCCCGGCCGGCGCCGCGCGCCGGGGGGGGGGCGCCCGGTGCCGGGCCCCCCGCCCCTGTCGTTCCCGTCCGGGAACGGTCGGTCGACTACTGCTGCCAGAGACCGGCGTTCTTCTTCTCGGTCGCGTTGTAGCTCTGCGCGGCGCTCTCCAGCGAACCGGAGATCTTGGCGCAGGTCTCCTTGAGGTCCTGGGCGGCGGAGTCCCACTTGGCCTGCTGGGCGTTGTAGCCCTGCTGGGCCTGGCCCTGCCAGCCCTGGGAGATCTTGGTGACCTCCTTGCGCAGGTCGGACAGCATGCCCTCGATCTTGTTCGCCGAGTTCTGCACGTCCTGCGACGCCTGGTGGAGGGTCTGGAAGTTGACGAGGATGTGGTCGGTCACAATGTCTCCCTTGACGAGGATGCGGAGCACCCGGCGCTCAGCCGCGGGCGCCCCGTCGAACGGACGGTCGGAACAGAGTGCTGGTCAGCTCTGCGGCGCTCAGCCCTGCGGGCCGAACAGCGCCTTCTGCTCCTCTTCCGCGCTCGCGTAGTGCTTGGTGGTGAGCTCGATGGCGTGCTTGATCGCGGTCAGCGACTTGCGCAGGTCGTCGACGTCCGTGTTGACCTTGCCCTGGAGGACCTTGTAGGCGTCCGCCGCCTGGCCCTTCCAGCCACTGGTGATGTTCTCGACCGTGGTCTGGAGCGCCTTGCGCTCCGTCTCGATCTGGCCGATGGCCGTCTCGATCTTCCCGGCGAAGTCCATCATCTCCTGAGCGGTCACCGTGAACTGGCCGTCACTCATGCTCCACCATCCCCCATGAGACAAACATTGTGTGTACGGAGGGCCCCCGGGGCCCCGTCGTCGCATCACCCGTGTGATGTCCAGCAGCACTGTAGTCGGCACACGCAACTCGCCCAACATCGAGCGTCCACTAGTTACCAGACCATGACACTGGGGCCAATTCCGTTGCCGGGCTTGGCCGATCAGGCGTTCTGCGGCTGCGCGGCGCTCTTCGCGGTCAGCGGCGGGCCGGCCGGGACCAGGTTCGACCACTCCTTGGGCACCGGCAGCGGCTGGACGTTCTGGTAGCCCAACCGCGCCTGGTTGCCGCCGGGTTGGTCGTCCGGGTTCTGGGTGGGCTGGCCCCCCGCCCCGGGGTTCTGGGCGCCCGGCGCCGGGGTCGCCGCCTTCGGCGCACCGCTCGCCGTCGCCGACGGGCCGTGGCCGCCGTCGCCGTTGGCCGGGACGGAGTAGCGCAGGCCGGTCTCGGTGATCAGGAAGTCGGTGCCGGAGCCGTCGGCCGCACCGGCGTTGGCGGCCGCACTGGCACCGGCGCTGGCGTTGGCCGCCGCCGTCGGAGTGGCCCCGGCACCCGCGGCGCCACCGCCGGCCGCGTTGTCCACCGCCCGGTAGAACAGGCCGTGGCCGGGCGTCACGAACGCCGCGCCCGCGCCGTTGTTGTACGCCGCCGGGTAGGCCGTCCCCGCCCAGACGCTGCGCCTGGGCGTGCGGCCGTCCTCGGCCATGCCGTCGAAGGTGCTGCACACCACCTGGCGGGGGTCCTGCCGGTCCGTCCAGTTGTTCACCGGCGCACCGGACTTCAACGGCCAGTCGTCCGGGGTGTTCGGCAGCCGGACGTCCGTGTTGAACCTGGACTGGTCGTCCGGGGTCATCTCGTCGCTGCGCGGCCGCTTGTCCTGGTCGTACTTGTAGAGCATCTGGTAGGCCGGGTTCTGCCGGATCAGCTCCGCCTGGAACGGGGTGATCAGGAACAGGCCGTCCTTGCCGACCACGTAGTTGCGGTCCTGGTAGTGCACCAGCCGGCCGATCCGGCGGTCCGCCGCGTTGCCCAGGGCCACGTTCGAGTTGGGGCCCTGGCTGTCCGCCGTCTCCTTGACGTCGGGGAAGACGATCGGGCTCGCGGGCACCAGGGTGTCCAGCCACTCCCGCTTCACCCGCTGCGGCACCGCGTTGGGCCCGAAGACCGCGGTGACCAGCGCCTTGCGCTCCTTGTCGTCGGACTTCGGTCCGATCGCGTGCTTGCGGCCCTGCGCGTCGACCAGGAACAGGCTCGCCACCGCCTGGCCCGCCGCCGAGGTGGTCGACACCTGCTGGTCGTCGGCCTGCTGCACCAGCATCAGCTGGTCCGGGCCGAGCATCCGGTCCTTCGCGGACAGCGCCGCCGCGTCCGCCCCGGCCGCCACGAACACGGCCTGGTTGACGGTCTCCCGCTTGTCGTCCGACCCCGGACGGTCGCAGACCGCCCACTTCATCGGCTGGTTGGCGTTGTCCTTGCCCGGCAACTTGTCCGGGGCGTACGGGATCCCGATGGTCGGGCCGTGGTTGGGGTAGCGGTCCAGCACCCCGTCGTCCACCACCACGACCTTGGCGTCGACCGGCAGCACCAGCCGCGCCGAGGACATGTTGAGCACCTGGTGCAACCGCTTGGTCCTGCCGTCCGGGTCGGTCAGCACCACGTAGCGGGTGGTCGACTGCTTGCCCTGGATGATGTTCTTGCCGCTGTCCCACTGCACCGGGGCGGCGGGCTTGAACACCCCCCAGAGCCCGAACCCGGCCACCGCCACGGCCCCCACCAGCACGCTCGGCAGCACCGCCTTCACCGGGCGCGGCGCGTCCTCGTCACTGCCGCCGCCGGAGGGCAGCAGGAACGCCCCCACCGTGCGTTTGCGGGCGAAGGTGTACGCGTTGAGCTCGTCCCGGCGCGATGCCATCCTCGTCGTCCCCCTCTGTCAGACGTGTGCCGGCGCCGTGCCGGCGGTGCCCGGCCTCCCGTCGGCCCGACCTGCCCGTGGCCCGCACCCGCCGGGCGGGATCCGGCCCGAACCCTCTACGATGCGGCAGCAGACGGTGAGTACGGTACGGGTACGGTCCGCGAACCAGCCAGCCGGGCCGCGACAACGGATCAGAGAGGGCCATCGGGGGATGCCAAGCCAGACCGCTCCAGAACGCGGCGCCGACGCGGGCGGCGGAAGGTCGCACCGGTCCGGGCGCGCCCGTCGCGGCGCCGCGCCCACCGGGGCCGCGGCCGAACGGCCGCCGACGGGCGGCGGGGGCGGCCCCGTCCAGGTGCGCGTCAACCCCCGACCCGGGCTGCTCGGCGGCCGGTTGAAGCTCCAGCAGCTGGTCCTGGTCGAGGTCGCGGTCGCCCTGGTCGCGGTCGGCTGGACGATCAGCCGCCCGGTCGCGGCCGGCTTCGGCGCGGTCTCGCTGGTCCTGCTGGTGGTGGCGCTCGTCCCGCTGCGCGGCCGCACCGTCCCGGAGCTGCTGCGGGTCCGCTCGGCCCTCAAGTCCCGCCGCAGGCAGGCGAAGTCGCTGCTGCCGCCGCCCGGCACCGACCCGGCGCTGGCGCCCGCGCTGGAGCTGGAGCCGGCGCTGCGCACCTGCACCCACGCCACCGAGGCCGACTTCGGCGGCCGCCCCGTGCGCCGGGAGACCGGCATGGTCGGCGACGGCACCTTCCTCAGCTCGGTGCTGCTCGTCCAGGCCAAGGACCAGCCGCTGCGCCCGGTGCGCACCGCGCTGCCGCTGCCGCTGGACGTGATCTGCTCGGCGCTCACCGTGGACGACATCGCCCTGGAGTCGGTGCAGCTGGTCCAGCACACCCAGCCCGCCCCGGCCCAGCACGTGCCGGAGCAGTCGCTGGCCGCCCGCGGCTACCGCGAACTGCCCGACGGCACCGCCACCCCCGGCCTGCGACTGACCTGGGTCGCCCTCAAGCTCGACCCGGAGCGCGCGGCCACCGCCGTCCGGGCCCGCGGCGGCGGCGAGGAGGGCGCCCGCAAGGCCCTCCAGCGGGTCACCGACCAGTTGGCCGGACGGCTCAACAGCGCCGGGTTCAACGCCACCGTGCTGGACGAGCGCGAACTGATCTCCGCCCTCGCCATCGCCACCTGTGCCAACCCGATCGCGGTGGCCGGACGCCAGGGCACCGGCAGCGGCGGCGGCACCACCCGCCGCACCCAGGAGGGCAACCGCTTCTGGCGGATCGACGACCGCTGGCACAGCACCTACTGGATCTCCCGCTGGCCGCAGCTGACCCGCCCCGGCGGCGCGGCCGGCCGGATCGGCGCCCCGGACCTGGTCAACCTGATCACCGGCTCCCCCGCACTGGCCAGCACGTTCAGCCTCACCGCCGGGCACGGCACCGGCGGCTCGGTCACCGTCAGCGGCCACCTGCGGGTGACCGGGCGCAACGAGGACGAGGTCGGCGACATCGGCCGCCAGCTGGAGGCGCGGGCCCAGAGCGCCGGCCTCGGCCTGGTCCGGCTCGACCTCGAACAGGCCCCCGGCATGCTCGCCACCCTGCCGCTGGGAGGGACGTCCTGATGGCGTACCAGACCTACCCCGCCCCCGGTCCGACCCCCGGCACCGAGCAGCGCCGGCCGCGACCGCGGATCCTGCCCGGCTTCGGGCTGCGCGGACCGTGCCGGGAGAAGCACGTGCTGGAGGCCGCTGACCTGGCGGCGCTGGCCTTCCCGGTCGGCGACGACGGCGTGGTGATCGGCGTCGACCCGCAGGGCCTGCCCGCGGTGCTCGGCCTGTTCCGCCCCAGCGCGTACGACCTGGTGCTGGTCGGCGGCGTGTGGACGGCACAGGTGATCGCGCTGCGCGCGGCCGCGATCGGCGCCCGGGTCGCGGTGGAGACCGCCCGCGCCCAGCTCTGGGGCCCGATGGCGCAGGCCGCCGGCGGCGGCCAGCCGTGCGTGACGGTGCACCAGGTCGGACGGCTCGGCCCGCAGGGCGCCTCGGTGGCCTCGCCCGTCCTGGTGGTGCGCGACCTCGGCGCCCGCCCGCCGCGCACCCGGCTCTCCGCCGCGCCCTGGCAGACCACGCTGACCCTGCTGCCCTACCTCGGCCCGAACGCCTCCCGGGTGCTCAACGCGGCCGACCTGGTCGGGGTGCAGCGGATCATGCCCCAGGAGGCGGAGGTGGTCGGCCGGGTGCTGTCGCTGCCGCCGGAGGACGTGGCCGCGCTGCCCGGCCTCGGCGACGACCTCACCCTGTGGGCCACCCGGATGCGGCGCCAGTACGTCCGGACGGTGGCCGGCCAGGCCGAACAGCAGGTGCTCGGCGGCCCGCGCCGGATGGACTGAGGGGCGTGTCCGGGCCGGTCGTTCCCGGTCCGGAACCGAAGCCGCCTTCAACAGGGGCAGCCGAACGGCCTAGTCTTTGTTGCGGCAACGGCACCGCTGAACAAGCGGCGGCGAACACGAGGGAGCCCTAGTGAGCAGCGATCGGGACGGCGTCTACGTCGGCGACAACGCGGCGGAGGACGACGACGACTGGTCCGACGCGCCCGATTACACTCCCCCGTCCTGGTACGTGCAGTCGGGCCCGGCGGCGGCGCCCGCCGCGCCGGCCCCGGGGGCTGACGCCGCGGCGGCCGGGGCTCCGGCGGCCGGGGTACCGACGCCGGAGTCGGCCGCTCCCGCACCGGCCGCGGTGCCGACGGCCGACCAGGCGCCCGCGGCACCCCAGCCCGCGCCCGCGCCCGTGCCCGCACCCCTGCCCGCGCCCGTGCCGGTCGCTGCTCCCGCACCGGACACGCTCGCGCCCCCGGCTCCCGCTCCCGCCCCGGCGGCCGAGCCGGCGCCCCTCCCCGCCCCGGTGCCGCCGGTCCCGCCCGTGCAGGCCGAGGCGCAGCACGTCCCCTTCCCGGTGGCGGCCCCGGCGGTGACGCCGGAGCAGCCGCAGGCACCACTCGCCGCCCAGCCGTGGCCGCAGGCGGCGGAGGCACCGGCCCAGCCGAGCGCGCCGCAGCCGTACCCGGCGGCCGTGCCGGTGCCGCAGGCCGGACCGCCCGCCCCGCCCGCCCAGCCCGGTCCGCCGGTGCCGCCGGTACCCCCTCAGCAGTTCGCCCAGCAGCCGCCGGCCCAGCCCGGACCGCCCCAGGGCCCGACGGCTCCGGCGGCTCCGCCGGACCCGCAGATGGGCTGGGACCCGCAGGCCGGCTGGGCCGCCCAGCAGTCGGCCGCCGCCCAGCCCCAGCCCCACCTCGGCCAGCCCTACCCTGAGCAGCTCGCACAGCCGCAGCCGGTCCAGCCGCAGCCCGCGCCGCCCGCCCCGGTGGATCCGCGCCAGGGCGGCTGGCCGCAGCCCGGCGCCTACCAGCAGCCGCCCGCCACCCAGCCCCAACCCCAGCCCGGCCACCCCTACCCCGGGCAGCCCGGCCAGCCGCAGCCGCCCGCCCCCGCCCAGCCCTGGCCGCCGCAGGGCGGCGCGGCCATGCCGCCGCCCGCCGCGTTCCAGCAGGCCGCCGCCCCGCAGCAGACCGCCCACGGCGCGCCGCTGGGCTACACCGCCGCCGTGGAGCTGTCCTCGGACCGGCTGCTGCGCAGCCAGCCCAAGCAGCAGCGCCAGCAGCCGCGGTTCCAGTTCGGTGGCAAGGCCGCGGCGGCCGAGAAGGCCCGCAAGCTGGAGATCATCCGCACCCCGGTGCTGAGCTGCTACCGGATCGCCGTGATCAGCCTCAAGGGCGGCGTCGGCAAGACCACGACCACCACCGCGCTCGGCGCCACGCTGGCCAGCGAGCGCCAGGACAAGGTGATCGCGATCGACGCCAACCCGGACGCCGGCACCCTGGGCCGCCGGGTCAAGCGCCAGACCGGCGCGACCATCCGCGACCTGGTCACGGCCATCCCGCACCTGCGCAGCTACATGGACATCCGTCAGTTCACCTCGCAGGACCTCAACTCGGGCCTGGAGATCCTGGCGAACGACGTCGACCCGGCCGTGTCGACGACCTTCAACGACTCGGACTACCGCCAGGTCATCGAGGTGCTGGGCCGCCAGTACCCGATCATCCTGACCGACTCCGGCACCGGCCTGCTGTACAGCGCGATGCGCGGGGTGCTGGACCTCGCCGACCAGCTGATCATCGTCTCCACCCCGAGCGTGGACGGCGCCTCCAGCGCCTCCACCACGCTGGACTGGCTCTCCGCGCACGGCTACGCGGACCTCGTGCAGCGCAGCATCACGGTGGTCTCCGGGGTGCGCGAGACCAGCAAGATGATCAAGGTCGAGGACATCGTCGCGCACTTCCAGACCCGCTGCCGCGGCGTCATCGTGGTGCCCTTCGACGAGAGCCTGGCGGCCGGCGCCGAGGTCAACCTCGACATGATGCGGCCCAAGGTCCGCGAGGCCTACTTCGAGCTGGCCACCCTGGTCGGCGAGGACATCGCCCGGGCCCAGCAGGCGGCCGCCCAGCAAGCCGGCTGGCAGCAGCAGGCGCAGGCGGGCTACCCGCAGCCGGGCCTGCCCCAGCCGTACGCCGATCCCCAGCAGCAGGGCTACCCGGGCCAGCCCGCCCCGGGGGCGCCGTGGGCGCCGCAGCCCGGCCAGGCCCCGCCGCCCCCGCCCGGGTACGGCTACCCGCAGCAGCCCGCCCCCGGAGCCCCGTGGCCGCAGCAGCCCGGTGCCCCGCAGCCGGGCCCCGGCTACGGCTACCCGCCGCAGGCGCCCCCGCAGTGACGTACGGAAGGGCCCCCCCCCCCCGGGGTGGGGGGGGGGCCCTCGGGGGGGCCCCCCCGCGGCGGGCCGCCCCGGGGCCGGCCGCGGGGGGCGCCCGGGGGCTTTTAAACAAAAA
>NZ_JBHYGR010000120.1:0-3749 GCF_042738155.1 Kitasatospora sp. NPDC059088
GCGGGCCGCCCCCCCCGCCGCGCGCCCCCCGCCCCCCGCGCCCCCCCCCCCCCCCCTCGGGGTGGGGCCGGGTCGGACCCGGCGGAGGGTGGAGGTGTCGCCCGGGTGGCCGGCGTCGGCGTCGGCGAGGCCGCCGGAGAGCTGGTAGAGGGCGCCGTCGGGGCGGGCGGGGATCCCGTCCCGGGCTCCGCAAGAGGGGAGGTGCCCCCCCCCCCGCGGGGGGTGCGGGCGGCGGACCCGGCTCCGGTGGTGGTGCGTCAGGCCGGGAGGTTCCACTTCTGGTTGGCGGCGCCGTTGCAGTCCCAGATGCCGAGCTGGTTGCCGTTGTTGGTGGCGAAGCCGAGGTCGTCCAGGCAGCGGCCGGACTGCGGGTTGTAGAGCGAGCCGTCGGAGCGGGCCTGCCACTGCTGGGCACCGGTGCCGTTGCAGTCGTAGAGCTGGACCATGGTGTGGTTGGCGGTGCCGCCGCCGGCGACGTCCATGCACTTGCCGAGGGCGCGGACGGTGCCGTCGACGCCGATCCGCCACTTCTGCGCGACGGAGCCGTTGCAGTCGTAGATCTGGACGGGGGTGCCGTTGCCGAGGTTGGCGCCCTTCACGTCGACGCACTTGTTGGCGTAGCCGGTGATCTGGCCGGTCGGGCCGGCCGGCGGGGTGGCGCCCAGGATGACGCGCGGGAACATGACGCTGTCGCCGATGCCGCAGGCCGCGGAGACGCTGCCGTCCCCGATCGCCACGCCGCCGATCGCGGGGCGGGTGAACTGCACGGTGTGGGTGGAGTTCCAGTAGTAACAGGTGGCGGCGACGGTCCAGGTCTGCATCGGGTCGAGGCCGCTGCAGCTGCCGATCGCGCTCCAGCCCGCGACGTAGGCGCCGCAGGAGGGCGCGGCCTGGGCGGAGGTGGCGGGTGCGGCCAGGGCGGCGGCCCCGGCGAGCAGGGCGGTGGTCAGCAGGGCGGAGGTTCGGCGCATCGGGACGGTGGTCCTTCCGGTCGGCGAATCGCGTCAACACGACGTCTGTGCACTGGTGGTGACTGTGCGGCAGTTGTGTGGGCCGTGTAGAAGAATCGGGGTTCGCCGGGTCACCGTCAAGCTCTCGTTCAAGGCGAGCTTCAACGGATTCACGCCAGCTGTTCGGTCGGCAGGCGCTCGGACGGCCCGGAAACGGGCGGCCCGGAAACGCGGAACGGGCCCCGCGCTCCCCACCACAGGGGAGCACGGGGCCCGTTCGGCGAAACCGGGGCCGGGGGCCGGGAGGCCGGGACGGCCGTCAGTCGAACTTGCGGCGCTGGCGCCCCGTCCCGTAGTTGCCGCCGGACTGGGAGCCGCTGCCCGGCCGGGCCCGGCCGGAGGAGCGCCCGATGAACCCGGCGGCCTGCGGCCGCTCGCCCTGGGTGGCGGCGCCGAGGCGCTGCTTGGGGCGCGGGCGGCGCGGGTTGCCGTTCATGTCGACGTCGGCGGGCAGCCCGGAGCGCTTGGCGGGGCGGCGGCGCGGGTTGCCGGACTTGCCGGCGCCCTTGCCGTCGGCCGAGGCGGCCGGGGCCGCGGGCTGGGCGGCGGCCGGGACGACCAGCGCGACCGCGACGCCGCTGGGGGTGCGGGCGCCGGTGATCCGGGACAGCTCGGCGTCGCCGGGGCGGATCTTGGTGACGGTCGGGCGGATCCCGGCGACCGTCATCAGCCGGTTGACCTCGCGGCGCTGCTCGGGCAGGACGAGGGTGACGACGGTGCCGGACTCGCCGGCCCGGGCGGTGCGGCCGCCGCGGTGCAGGTAGTCCTTGTGGTCGATCGGCGGGTCGACGTTGACGACCAGGTCGAGGCCGTCGATGTGGATGCCGCGGGCGGCCACGTTGGTGGCGATCAGCGCGGTGACCTCGCCCTCGCGGAACTGGTCCAGCACCCGGTTGCGCTGCGGCTGGGACTTGCCGCCGTGCAGGGCGGCGGCCATCACGCCGGTGGCGCGCAGCTGCTTGGCGAGCCGGTCGGCGCCGTGCTTGGTGTGCACGAACATGATCACCCGGCCGTCGCGGGAGGCGATGTGCGCGGTGGCGGAGGCCTTGTCGGTGGGCTCCAGCTGCAGGACGTGGTGGTCCATGGTGGTGACCGCGCCGGCCGAGGGGTCGACCGAGTGGGTGACCGGGTCGGTCAGGAAGCGCTTGACCAGCCGGTCCACGTTGCGGTCCAGGGTGGCGGAGAACAGCATCCGCTGCCCGCCCTCGGCGACCTGCTCCAGCAGCCGGCTGACCTGCGGGAGGAAGCCCATGTCGGCCATCTGGTCGGCCTCGTCGAGGACCGTGATGGCGACGTCGGACAGGTTGACGTCACCGCGGCCGATCAGGTCGTCCAGTCGGCCGGGGGTGGCGACCAGGACCTCGGTGCCGCGGCGCACCGCGTTGGCCTGCCGGCTGATGCCCATGCCGCCGACGACGGTGGTGATCCGCAGGTTGACGGCGGTGGCGTACGGGGTGAGCGCGTCGGTGACCTGCTGGGCGAGCTCGCGGGTGGGCACCAGGACGAGCGCCAGCGGGTGCCGGGAGTCGGCGCGGCGCCCGGCGGTGCGGGCGAGCAGCGGCAGGCCGAAGGCGAGGGTCTTGCCGGAGCCGGTGCGGCCGCGGCCGAGGACGTCGCGCCCGGCGATCGAGTCGGGCAGGGTGGCGGCCTGGATCGGGAACGGCTCGGTGACGCCCTCGCGGGTGAGCGCGGAGAGGATCGCCTTGGGCAGTTCGAGCTCGCCGAAGGAGGCTGCCGGGGGCCGGGCCGGGGTGCCCTCGACGACGGTGAAGTCGGCGGGCTCCGCCACGGCGGTGCGGGTGGCCTTGGGGGCGCCGGTGCGGCCCCGGGGCTTGCGGGTGCGGTCGGCGGCGGCGGCGCCCTCCCCGGTGCGGCGGGCGCGCTCGGGGTTGTCGCCGGTGCGGCGGGGGCGGCCGGTGCGGCCTTCGGCCGTGCGGTCGCCGGTGCGTGCGGCGGAACGGTCGGTGGTGCGGTCGCCTCGGTCGCGGGGCGTGCGGGCAGGGGTGGTCACGGGTTCTCCGTACGTCGGTCGGCAGCCCGCGTTCGCGGACTGGTCGGCCGTCTGAGTGGAGTGCGCCGCCCCGGCCGTACTGCGGCATGAACGAGGGCCCGCACCGCCGAGCGGTACGGGCCCCCGCTTCACGAGATCACAGGATCACGTGTCAGCTGAGAGGCTGAACGTCAGGCGATGACCTGGATGTTCTCGCCCTGCGGGCCCTTCTGGCCCTGGGTGACGTCGAACTCGACGCGCTGGCCCTCGACGAGCTCGCGGAAGCCGTTGGCCTGGATGTTCGAGTAGTGGGCGAAGACGTCCGGGCCGCCGCCGTCCTGCTCGATGAAGCCGAAGCCCTTTTCGCTGTTGAACCACTTCACGGTGCCGGTAGCCATAACCGTCTCCTCATACTTGGGGCATCAGGGACCCACACCTCGTGAGTCCCCAAGTAGCCGCGATCCCCATCCGGAGACTGAAACACCGGACAAAACAAATGCGCCTGTTGGTTGGTACCAGCAGGCGCACACACACGTTCATGGGAACCAAAACTGCAACTGCCTCGACTGTAGCACGGTCGCACCCCGATTGACCGGGGACTTTTCTGCTCGACAGATCACGTTTGGCCCCCCTGGAAAGAGGGGACGGGGGGGGCCCCCCGCGGCGGCGCGCCGCGGGGGGGGGGCGGCGGCACCCCCGCCGCAGCGGAGGGGCGCGCACCCCCCGCCGCCCACCGGGGCGGACCCACC
>NZ_JBHYGR010000120.1:3759-29000 GCF_042738155.1 Kitasatospora sp. NPDC059088
CCTCTCTGTGTCCGCGGCCCCCCGACGCCGCCGCGGGTATGTCCTCCCCCTCAACTCCTTTGTGCCCCCCCCTGCAGGGGGGGCCGGGCCCCCGGGGGGGGGGGGCCCCCGTCTGCTGTGCGGCCCGTCGCCGGGCCCTCGGGTCAGTGCCGGCCGACCGGCTCCGGCGGCATGGTGCTGCCGACCCGCGGGGCGTGGCCCTCACTCGGACGGGCGTCACCGCCGTGGCCGGGCCACCACGCCTTGTTGCCGATCAGCGCGGTGAGCGCCGGGGTGAAGAACATCGCCATCACGAAGGCCGCCAGCACGATGCCGAAGGCCATGGCGAAGCCGAACTCCAGCATGAAGCTGTTGCCCGCGAGCATGAAGGTCCCGAACGAGGCCGCCAGGATGAAGCCCGCCGCCGCGACGGTCGGACCGGCGTGGCGCAGCGCCTCGCGGGCCGCCTCGCGCGGGGTGCGGCCCGCGCGGGCCTCCTCGCGCAGGCGGGCGATGATCAGGATGTTGTAGTCGGTCCCGATCGCCACCACGAAGAGGTAGATCAGGATCGGCATCATGAACATCAGGCCGGTCTCGTGGCCGATCTTCTGGAAGAGCAGCGTGGCGGCGCCGAGGGTGGCGCCGAAGCCGAGGCCGACCGAGGCCATCAGGTACCAGGGGGCGACGACGCTGCGCAGCTGGAGCGCCAGGATGAGCAGGATGAGCAGCCCGGCGATCGGGAAGACCAGCTTGTAGTCGTGGGTCATCGCCAGGTTGATGTCCTTGAACACCGAGCTGAGTCCGCCGACCTTGGCCTCGGTGCCGGCCGGGGCCTGGGCGTGGGCGACCGCGCGCAGTTCGGTGACGGTGGCGATGGCCTCGTTGCTGGAGGGCTCGTCCTTGAGCATCACGGTGAACTGGGCCGTGGTGCCGTCGTCGCTGATGGTCTTGTTCTGGCTCGCGGCGGTCGTGGGGGCGGGTGCGAAGACCTGGGCGACGCCGGCGACGTGGAGCTTGTCCGCGTAGGCCGGGAAGGAGGCCGGGTCGAGCTTCCTGCCGTCGGTGCTGCTCAGGAAGACCTGGCTGGGGGAGGCGGCGCCCTTGGAGAACGCGGTGGACATGGTGTCCTGGACGACCATCGACTCGACGGTCTTCGGCATCGAGCCGCTGGTCATGTCGAACAGGCCGTTGTAGCCGAGGGCGCCGAGGGTCAGGGCGACCAGCACGCCGCCGGAGGCGAGGGCGGTGAGCGCCGGGCGCTTCTCGACGACCCGGCCGAGCGCGGTGAAGCGCGCGTCGCCGGGCTCCCGCATCCACTTCTTGCCGGGCCAGAAGACGGCCCGGGCGGGGATGACGGCGAGCAGGGCCGGGGCCAGGGTGACGGAGGCGAGGGCGGTGACGACGACCGCGATGGCCAGCGCCGGGCCGAGGGCCTGGAACATGCCGAGGCTGGAGAGGACCAGCGCGGCGAAGGCGATGGTGACGGCGCCGGCGGCGGAGGCGATCGCCTCGCCGACCCGGCCGACGGCGTTGACGACGGCGGACTTGCGGTCCTCACCGGCCCGCAGTCGTTCGCGGTAGCGGAAGGCGAGGAAGAGGAAGTAGTCGGTGCCGACGCCGAGCACGACGACGATCAGGATCGGCGTGAGGATCGCCGTGCTCTTGAGGTCGAAGGCCTTGGTGGCGTAGTTGATCAGTCCCATGGAGGTCGGCAGGGCGATGATCAGCGAGACCAGGATGGGCAGCAGGCCGGCCAGGACGCTGCGGAAGATGATGCCGACGATCACGATGACCAGCACCAGGGTGGCCATGGTGATGAGGCCCTCGGTGTCGCTGGAGGACTCCTGCTGGTCCAGGGTCTGGGCGGCGGAGCCGCCGAGCTGGAACTTGAGTCCGGTGGGGCCCGCCAGGTCCTTGCCGTCGCTGCGCAGCGCCTTGGCGACGTCCGCGACCGCCTTCGGGTCCTGCTGCTTGTCCTTGGCGATGGCGACCGTGCCCAGCGCGTACTTGTGGTCCTCGGAGTAACCGAGCTTGTCGGCGGGCGGGTTGACCGCCTCGACGCCGTCGATCTTCTTGCCGGCGAGGTCCTGGGTCAGCTTGCCCATGGCCTTGGTGTCGGCGTCGGTGAGCGCGGCGCCGTCGTTGCGCTCGAAGAGGATGAGGGCGTCCGGGGTGAAGGCGGCCGGGAAGGCCTTGGCCTGCACCTCGGCGGCCTGGATGGACTCGTAGTGCTTGGGCAGGAACGACGCTTCGTCCGTTTGGGAGCTCACCTTGGGCGCGGATATGAAGATCGCGACCATGGCGACGAGCCACGCGGCGATCACCCACCACGCACGGCGTACGGCGAATTGTCCTAGTCGGTGGAACATGCTCGATGCCTCCTGGGCATGGTTCACCGCAGCCCTTGGGGGACGGGACGCTGGGCGACGGCAGGACCGGGCCGGACGCGCACTGGCGTCCACTAGCCGGTCGGCAGGTAAGTAGGTCTGGGCGTCATCCTACGAGTACGTGCTCGCCGTGCGGCAAGAAAGCCCCCGTGGTCCAACCCCCGTTGCGGGGCCACCCCGAACCGGCCCCGCCCCAGTCTCTCCCGGCCGCGCTGCCGTTGGCCTCGTGCTCCGGGTGGAGCCTTCTCCCCCTCAGGGTGGAGTCCACCCCCTACCTCGGAGGAGGAGGCCTAGGGGTAGCGAACCAGGGGAAACCCCCACGGCACCGCCCGGCCGCCCCGGGGCGCGCTCCCCCCGCCGCTGCGGGGCCCGCTCGCCCGGCCGCCGCGGGGCGCGCCGCTCCGTGCGTCATGATGATCACCGTCCGGAATCCCCCGGATGAACACCGGCGGAACGGAGCCCAGCCATGATCCCCTTCGACGAGGCCCGCGCCCGGCTGCTGCTCACCGGCGCCTGCGCCGCCGCCGGACTGCCCGCCCCCGACGGGGCGCGGCTGCTCGCGCTCGGCGAGAACGCCGTCTTCGACCTCGGCGACCCGGCCGTGGTCGCCAAGGTCGGCCGCGGCCCCGGACTGTACGACCGGGCCCGGCGCGAACTGGCCGTCGCGCACTGGCTGGCCGGGCAGGGCATCCCGGTGGTCCGCCCGTACGAGCGGGTCGAGGCCGGGCCGCACCGGGCCGACGGCCACCCGGTCACCTTCTGGCACCGGCTCGCCCCCGCCGTCCGGCCCTCCCGCCCGGCCGACCTCGCCCCGCTGCTGCGCGCCCTGCACGCCCTGCCGCTGCCGCCCTTCCCGCTCGACGGGCGCGACCTGCTGGCGCCGGTGGAGCGCTGGCTGGCCTCCGCCGAGGGGCAGGTCGACCCGGCGGACGTCGCCTTCCTGCGCGAGCGCCGGGACGCCTTCGCGGCCGCCCTGCCCGGCCTGGTGCCGGAGCTCGCGCCCGGAGTGATCCACGGCGACGCGCTGCCGCGCAACGTCCACGTCGGACCGGACGGGCCGGTGCTGCTCGACCTGGAGACCTTCTCCCGGGACCTGCGCGAGCACGACCTGGTGGTCCTGGCGCTCGCCCACGACCGCTACGGGGTGCCCGAGGAGGACTACCTGGCGTTCACCGCGGCCTACGGCCGGGACGTGCGCGACTGGTCCGGCTTCGCGGTGCTGCGCGGGGCCCGGGAGACCGCCAGCGCCTCCTGGGTCGCCCAGCAGGCGGCCGGGAACCCGGCGGCGCTCGCGGAGTTCCGGCGCCGGGTCGACTCGCTCCGGGAGGGGGCCACCGGGGTGCGCTGGTACCCGTTCTGACGGCGGGCCGCCGCCTCCTCCGCCGCTGCCCCCGCCGCCTCCCCGATACCTCCTCCGGGCGGCGGAGGCCGACCCCGGCGGGTGTGAGAAGACTCTTAAGGCGGAACGGTCCGGCGCGCAACCGGGACACGTACGATCGGCGTCCTATCGCACAGTCATCCTGACCGAGGGATCGGCCTCCGGGATCGGCCCCCTTCTCGCCCCTCAGGAGCCGCCGCCATGCACCGGACCCCCACCCGTCGCAGCCCCCTCCGCCCCCACCGCAACCGGCTGCTCGCGGGCTGCATCGCGGTGGCCGCCGTCCTGGGCCTGTCCGCGTGCGGCACTGCCAGCGGGGCGCTCCAGCCCACCGCGACCGCCACCACCCCGGGCGCCGCGAACAGCACGGGCACCGGGAACGGCACCGCGGCCGGCACCGCTCCGGCCCCCGGCTCGGACGCCGCCCAGCCGCGCACGCCCACCGCTCCGGCCGACCCCGGCCGGGCCACGGCCACCGGCAAGCCGGTCGGCACCACCCCCGGCGCCACCACCGGCGCCCCCGGCACTCCCACCGGCACCCCCGCCGCGCCGCCCGCGCACCCCGGCCAGGCCACCAAGGTGATCAGCTCCACCGCCTCCGGCGGCCGCACCGTCGCCCTCACCTTCGACGACGGCCCCGGCCCGGCCACCGGCCAGGTCCTCGACCTGCTCGCCCAGTACCACGTCAAGGCCACCTTCTGCGAGATCGGCCAGAACGCCGCCGCCAACCCGGCCCTGGTCAAGCGGGTGCTGGCCGAGGGCCACCGGCTCTGCGACCACAGCGTCCACCACCCCCAGCCGTTCGAGAAGCTCCCGCACGACAAGGCGGTGTACGAGATCTCCGCCGCCCGCGACATGATCGTCAAGGCCGGCGGGCCGGGCACCCGGGTCGGCTGGTTCCGCGCCCCGGGCGGCGGCTTCAACGCCGACAACGAGCACATCGCCGCCGGGCTCGGGATGGACTCGCTCGGCTGGTCCGTCGACCCCCGCGACTGGTCCCGCCCGGGCGTGGCCGCGATCGTCTCCACCGTGCAGAGCCAGCTCAAGCCCGGCGGCGTGATCCTGATGCACGACGGCGGCGGCGACCGCAGCCAGACCGTGGCCGCGCTCAAGCAGCTGCTGCCCTGGCTCGTCGCCCAGGGGTACACCTTCGACTTCCCCGCCGCGTAAGGCCGTTGGACCGCGGCCCGTAGGGTGGGCGGCCGTGACCGACACCGCCGCCCTCGTCGCCGCCGCCCCCGGCCTGGCCCGCCACCTGCGGCCCGCCACCCTGCTGCACCCGTACGCCGCCCCCGGCGGCGCCCCCGCCGACCCCGGGGCGAGCCGGATCGGCGGCCCGGCCCAGTGGCCGACCGGCGAGCCCTGGCCGCACTGCACCGCGCGCCACCCCGAGGAGGAGGACGTCCTCCCCCGCAGGACCCCGGAACCACCCGCCGCCGCGACGGCGCTGGTCCCGCTCGCCCGGATCCGCGCCGAGGACGCCCCGCACCTGCCCCGGCCGCACGGCACCGACCTGCTCCAGGTGCTCTGGTGCCCCAACGACCACGACGACATCCAGGGCGAGCGCTACTACTACGGCCCCGCCGTCGAACTCCACTGGCAGCGCGCCGCCGACCTCGCCCCGGCCACTCCCCCGCCGCCCCGCCACAGCGCGCCGGAGTACCTGCCGCGCCCGTGCGCGGTGCGCCCCGAACAGCTCCTCGACCTGCCCGACCGGGACGACCTGCCCCCGGAACTCGCCCGCGCCGTCGAGGAGTTCGCCGAGCGGCGGGGCATCGGGTACCAGCGGGACCTCGGCCGGGCGGACGGCTGGAAGCTGGGCGGCTGGCCGTCCTGGCACCTCACCGACCTCGTCCCGGTCGACTGCGGCCGCTGCGGCGCGCGGATGGCGCACCTGCTGACGGTGGAGAGCGGCGGGGATCCGGACCTGTCGGTCGGGCGGCACGGGGAACTGCACGTGTTCGCCTGCCCGGTGGACGTGACGCACCCGGTCGGACTGGATCTCCAGTGACGGACATCGGACCGCTCGGCCGGACCGCTCGGTCGGACCGCGGCCGAACCCGTCGGCCGAGCCCCTCAGCCGGGCCCGTCAGCCGAACCGGCGCCGGTAGACCTGCCGGGAGCCGCCCTCCGGCCCGGGGGCCGCGGCCGCGGCCGGGGTGAAGCCCAGCCGCTCGTAGAACACCCGGGCACCGCTGGCCACCGCCCCGGGGTGGTCCGGGCCGAAGGTGACCACCTCGACGGTGCCCGGGGCGCGGACGTGGCGGCGCAGCGCGTCCTCGACCAGAGCCCGGCCGACGCCGGTGCCCCGGGCGCGGTCGGCGACCACCAGCCAGTGCAGGTGGTGCGGCCCGTCCTGCGCGGGGCCGAACAGCAGGCCGCCGAGCAGGCCCCCGGTGGACTCGGCGACGGTCGCGGTGCCCCGGGCGACGGCCTTCTCCACCGCGCGGCGGAAGCCGGGCTCGGCCACCATCGGGCCGAACCAGTGCTCGACCTCGGCGGCGAGCGCCAGGAAGCCGGGCAGGTCCGCCGGGACCGCCGGGCGCACGGGGTGGACGGGACGCACGGGGTGGACGGGACGCACGGGGTGGTCCGGGCGTACCGGGTCCGCGGCCCCGGTCATCCGGACGGTCTGGACGGCCAGCGCGGGTCCACCACCGCGAGCGGGTCCTTGCCGCGGCGCAGCCAGGACTGGAGGCCCTCGGCCCAGTCCCGGTACCAGTCGATCTGGCGCCGGTGCAGTTCGGCCGGGGCCACCTCCCCCACCTCGGCCGGGTAGCGCCCGGCCAGTGCGACGGCGACCCGGACGGCGGCCAGCGCGTCGCTGCCCGCCTCGTGGGCGTCCGTCAGCTCCACCCCGTACACCTCGCAGACCCGTTGGAGGGTGCGCGAGCCCTTGCGGTACTTGTCGACCGCCCGGTCGATGACCAGCGCGTCCAGCACCGGCCCGACCGGGGCGCCGAGGCGCTCGGCGAGCGTGGGCAGCCCGTGGCGGCGCAACTCGGCGTCGAGCAGGGACAGGTCGAACGGGGCGTTGAAGGCCACCACGGGCCGCCCGTCCGCGATCCGCGCGCAGAGCGCCGCGGCTATCTCCTCGACCGCCTCCTTGGCCTGCCGCCCCCTGCTGCGCGCCAGGGTGTCGCCGATGCCGTGGATCGCCTCCGCCTCGGCGGGGATCGGCACCCCGGGGTCGAGCAGCCAGTTGGCGGCATCCACCCGGACGGCGCCGACGGTGTCCACGAGGGCGGCCGTGACGATGCGGTCCACGGCCGGGTCGGTGCCCGTGGTCTCCAGGTCGAAGCCGACCAGTGGCTGCTGCCACCAGCTCATCAGGTGTGTCCTTCCGTCCTCCGGCGAAACAGCCCCTATCATCACCCGCCCCACCGACAACCCGGCCGTCAGGGCGGCCGGTCCGGGGGTGGCCGGGGGACTTCCGGGGGGCTTCCGGGGGCGCTGCGGGGTGCCGGTCGCCGGCTGCGGGGGCCAGCGGAAGGTCCAACTCCGTTTGCCCGGAGCCCGCTTGGCCGGTCGACCGGGCCGGGGGCGAGGAGGTCGCGGGACGCCACGACCGCTCGGCCCCGGCGCGCGCAGGTGCGCGCCGGGGCCGAGCGGCCGAGCGGCCGAGACGGATGACGACCGGTGGGTCGCCGGCCGGACGGCCTACCGGGCCGCCGCCCGGCCCGCGAGGGCGACCCGCGCGGACAGCGTGCTGGCGGCCACGGCGAGCGCCAGGCAGAGCACCGCGCCGCCGGCCAGCGGCAGCCAGGGCAGCCGCAGGGCGACGCTCGCCTGCCCGGCCAGGACGCGGTGGTTGAGCAGGGCCGTGGTGCCGTACTGGGTGAGCGCGGTGACGGCGAGGGCGAGGACCGCGGCGGTGGCCACCACCAGGGCGGCCTCCAGGGCCACCATCCCCAGCACCTGGCGGCGCACCGTCCCGGCCAGCCGCAGCACGGTGAAGTCGCGGCGGCGGTCGGCGGCGCTCATCACCATGGTGTTGACGATGGCGATCAGCGCGTAGAGCAGGGCGGGGCCGAGGATGGTGGTGGTGGCGATCCAGGCGTAGTGGGCGTTCGGGTCGGGGCCGGGGTCGCGGGCGTCGGTGAGGACGCCGCCGAGCCGGTCGGCGGGTTCGGCGCTGAGGTGGAGGGCGCCGGGGCGGGCGCCGTCGAGGTGGCCGGTGACGGCGTCGCCGCTGAGCAGGACCTCGTCCAGGCCGAGCTGGGTGCGGTAGACGAGGGCGAGCCGCAGGCCGGTGACGGTGCCGTCGGCGAGGCGCAGGTTGACCTGGTCGCCGACCTTCCAGCCGTGGCCGCGGGCCTGGTCGGTGGAGGCGGCGAGGGTGGCGCCGTGCAGGTCGGCGGCGGTGCCGTCGACGGCGGGCAGGGTCCAGGCGGTGGCGAGGTCGCCGTCGACGACGGTGGCGGCGGAGGGCGCGCTGGCGGGCGAGTCCTCGCCGTGGTCGTCGAAGGCGGGCCGGTCGGCGCCGAGGCCGGTGACCACGGTGGAGGTGGTGGCGGTGGCGTGCAGGTCGGGCCGGCCGGCGGTGAGCCGGTGGGCGGCGTCGGCGGGCAGCGGGGCGGCGCCGGGGCGCAGCACGTAGCGGGCGGCGGCGGTGGCCCCGGCCTGGGCGGTCATGGCGTCGGCGAAGGCGGCGGTGGAGCCGACGGCGGTGCCGGCGAGCGCGATGGTGAGGAAGGCCGGGGTGGCGGTGGAGACGGTGCGGCGCACGGCGGTGAGCGCGTTCTGCCGCGCGAGCAGCGGGGCGGCGGCGGTGAGCCGGGCGAGCGGGGCGCTGAGCAGTCGGACCAGCAGGGGCACGACGACGGGCGCGAACAGGGCGAGGGTGGTGATGGTGGCCAGGTCGGCGCCCATCACCCACTGGGAGGCGAGCTGCGGGTCGTCCGGCTGGTCGCCGGGGGCGGGCGGCAGCGACGCCGCCGACAGGTAGTAGGAGACGACGCCGACCAGGCCGAGCAGTCCGAGGACGGCGAAGGCCCAGCGCGCCCCGGTCATCACCGTGCGGTCGGCGGCGGCGTCGCCGAGCGCCTCGACGGCGCGCACCCGCCCGGCGCGGACGGCGGCGGTGACGGCGCCGAGCAGCGCGACCGCCAGGCCGACGGCGGCGGCCAGCAGCATCGGGCCGGCGGCGGGCCGGGCGGTGAAGCCCTCGGGGGCGGCGCCGCGGGCGACCAGCCAGGAGGCGAGGGCGGGGGCGCCGGGCAGCGCGAGCAGGCAGCCGCTGACGGCGGAGGCGAGGGCGACGACGACGGCCTCGCCGGTGATCAGTTGGACGATCTGGCGGGGCGTGGCGCCGACGGCGCGCAGCATCGCGATCTCCTGGCGGCGCTGGGCGACGGCGAAGGCGAAGGTGCCGGCGACCACGAAGACGGCGACGAAGGCGGCCATCGCGGAGGTGAACTGGAGCACCTTGTGCAGCGAGGGCGCGCCGAGCGGGGAGTCGTCCCCGGCGGTTTCGTTGAGGAGGCTGCCGGTGGTGGCGACCAGGGTGACGCCGAGGGTGAGGGCGACGTAGGAGCCGGCGAAGGCGGCCTTGCGGCGGCGCAGGCTCGCGGCGGCGACGGGCAGCAGGGTCCCGAGCGAGGTCATGCCGGCGTCCCCGCCGTCTCCAGGGCGGTCATCCGCTCGGCGACCTGCTGGGCGGTCGGGCGGGGCAGGTCGTCGACGATCCGGCCGTCGGCGAGGAAGAGCACCCGGTCGGCGTGGGCGGCGGCGACCGGGTCGTGGGTGACCATGACGGTGCTCTGGCCCTCGCGGTCGACCAGGTCGCGCAGCAGGGCGAGCACGTCACGGCTGCTGGAGCTGTCGAGGGCGCCGGTGGGTTCGTCGGCGAACAGCATCCGGGGCTTGGTGATCAGGGCGCGGGCGATGGCGACGCGCTGCTGCTGGCCGCCGGAGAGCTGGGAGGGCAGGTGGCCGGCCCGCTCGCCGAGGCCGACCTGGGCGAGCGCGCGGTGGACCTCGGCCCGGTCGGGGCGGCGCCCGGCCAGGCGCAGCGGCAGGCCGACGTTCTGTTCGGCGGTGAGCGAGCCGACCAGGTTGAACGCCTGGAAGACGAAGCCGAGCCGCTGTCGGCGCAGGACGGTCAGCTGGGTCTCGGTCAGCCCGGCGAGGTCGGTGCCGTCCAGCACGACCCGGCCGCGGTCGGGTCGGTCGAGGCCGGCGCTGCACTGCAGCAGGGTGCTCTTGCCGGAGCCGGAGGGCCCCATGACGGCGGTGAACGTGCCGCGGTCGAAGCCGACGTCCACCCCCCTGAGTGCCCGGACGGCCTCCGGGCCGGTGCCGTAGGTGCGGTGTACGTCTTCGAGGCGCAGTACGGCCCCGTCATCCCCCGTGATCTTCACGGGGGCTACACCTACCACGGCCACGACCGCCCTGACCAGGGGTGATGGGGGAATCGTTACGCCCCGCCGAGGGCCCCGGCCAGCCGCCGGGCGCCGGACGCCGTCGGGGTCAGCGGGCCGGCTCCCGGTGCATGGTGACGTCGACCGGATCCTCCTCGACGACCGTGAAGCCGTGCCGTTCGTACAGCCGCCGGGCGGCGCTGCCCTGGAGGACGGTCAGGCGCACGGGCTCGCCGGCGGCGTCGGCCTCGGCGAGGAGGTGGCGCAGGACGGCGGTGCCGAGGCCGCGGCCCTGGAGGTGGGGGGCCAGGTAGAAGAGCTCCAGCTCGCGCCCGCCGCGCCCGTCGGGGCGGATCGTGACGGAGCCCGCGAAGGCGCCTTCGACCAGCAGCACCGAGGTGTGCCGGGTGGAGAAGGACTTCCGCACCCGCTCCCGGGAGCGGTTCGGGTCCCAGCGCCCGAGGCGTTCCAGGTCGGCGCGCATGACCCGGGCCTTGAGCTCGACGACGGGTTCGAGGTCCTCGGGCCCGGCGGGCTCCAGGGTCCAGACGGGGAGGCTGTTCACGGCGCGCAGTGTCACACCCGGACGGCACCGCCGACCAGCGAATATCTCAGGACACGTTCCGGGCGTCCGCCCAGACCCCCTCGAACTCCTCGCGGTAGACCTCCAGCAGCCCCGGCTCGGTGCCGCCGGGCTGCTGGCCGGCGCCGCCGCGCAGGATCAGTGCCGGGGACTCCATGCCGCGCGAGCGGCGCAGGTAGGGCTGGATGACGCCGAGGTCGCGGCCGGCCCGGCGGCCGGCCACCGGGCCGGTGGGGCGGGGGCCCTCGACCAGGTAGGCGGTGAAGCGCGGGGTCTCGTCGAAGACCCTGATCTCGAAGCCGCCCTGGTCCCGCAGCCGGGCCCGGACCCGCCGCACGTGCATGATGTTCATCTCGATGGAGCGGGACAACTCGCCGCGGGAGAGGCCGAGTTCGCGTTCGCGGCGGCGGGTGGCGCTGCTCGCCGGGTTGAGGAACAGCAGCCGTACCCGGCAGCCTTCGCCGGCGAGGCGGACCAGGCGCTTGCCGGTGTAGTTCTGGCAGAGCATGCCGAGGCCGATGCCGAGCGCGTCCAGCCGCCGGGCGCCGTCGAGCAGGTCCTCGACCGGGAGGTCGCGCTGCAGCCGGACCCGGTCGGCGTGCACGGCGACGACGTCGGCGTAGCGTCCGGCGACCAGGGACTCGACCACGTCGGCGGGCACCCCGCCCGCGCCGCCGTCGAGGACGGCGAGCAGCCGGGCGGCGGCGCGCTCGGTCTGGGCCAGCACGGTCTGGGTGAGCACCCGGTTGCGGGAGACCACATGCCGGGCCACTTCCAGTTCGTCCAGGGCGAGTTCGATCTCGCGCCGGTCGGCGAGGTAGGGCTCGAAGCAGGGCCAGTGCTGGACCATCAGCTCGCGCAGCTGGGGCAGGGTGAGGAAGACCAGCGGGTCGTCGTCGGCCGGGTCGAGGAGGTAGCCCTTGCGGCGGCTGACCTCGCGCACGGCGCCGGCCCGGTGGGCCCACTCCTCGCCGGCCGGGCCGGCCGCGGCGGTGACCCAGTCCTCGCCGTGGGCGGGGGCGTAGATGGGGTGCAGCACCTCGTCGACCAGGGAGCGCAGCCGCTGTTCGACCAGGTTGAGCCAGACGTAGGCGCGGCCGGAGAGCCGGACCCGCTGGTAGGAGTCCTCCCACTCGGCGGCCGACCAGGCGAGCGCGGGGACCTCGACCGGGCCGCCCTGGGCGGGGACGAGGGCGCGGCCGGTCATGGTGGGCCGCATGACCACCGTGGGCGCCTCGCTGCGGACGCCGCCCCGGTCGGGGCCGTCGGGCCCGGAGCCGCGGCCGCCAGCAGGGAACACCATGCGCCACCTCATCTGCGGCTGACCCCCGCGGACGCGGGGGCCGTTGACGGACCGTTGACAAGCACCGGTCGGCCGGAGCGGCCGGACGATCAAGGGTACTGCCCGCCGCGAGCCGCCCGCAGCCGGATCGGCCAGGGGCCCTCCGGCGCCCCTCCCGCACCGGCGGCAACAGTTTTCACACGAATGCCCGCCGGACACCCGTTCGGAGCAACCCCGGCGGTACCTCCCGGCCGCCGGGGAAGGGCTCGGGGAGTATCTCGGGGAGTGTGCGGGCTGTGCCGTGCGTCACGGACCCCAGGGCCGCACATGCCCGGCCGCCCGGCCGGGAAGAGAGCGTCCGGGCCGGCCGCCCGGCCGGACCGCGTGTCGGACTACAGATCAGTTTCCGTATGCCACAAGGAAGTTGAGGACTCATGCAGGTCTGGCCCGGTAAGCCCTACCCCCTCGGCGCCACCTACGACGGGGCCGGCACCAACTTCGCGGTGTTCTCGGAGAGTGCCGACCGGATCGAGCTGTGCCTGATCGACGAGGACGGCTCGGAGACCGCCGTCGAACTGCGCGAGACGGACGCCTTCGTCCGGCACGCCTACCTCCCGGGCGTCCAGCCCGGCCAGCGCTACGGCTTCCGGGTGCACG
Organism: Kitasatospora sp. NPDC059088; assembly: GCF_042738155.1. Taxonomy (NCBI): domain Bacteria; kingdom Bacillati; phylum Actinomycetota; class Actinomycetes; order Kitasatosporales; family Streptomycetaceae; genus Kitasatospora; species Kitasatospora sp. NPDC059088. The sequence continues at coordinate 16,388 of NZ_JBHYGR010000120.1, forward strand.
GCCCGTACAACCCGGGCCTGGGCCAGCGGCACAACAGCGCCAAACTGCTCCTGGACCCGTACGCCAAGGCGATGAGCGGCCACATCGACTGGGACGAGTCCGTCTACGGCTACCACTTCGGCGCGCCCGAGCGCCGCAACGACCTCGACTCCGCCCCGCACACCATGCACTCGGTGGTCATCAACCCGTACTTCGACTGGGGCACCGACCACCCGCCGCGCACCGACTACCACCGCACCGTCATCTACGAGGCCCACGTCAAGGGCCTCACCCGGCTGCACCCCGGCATCCCCGAGGAGATCCGCGGCAGCTACGCGGGCCTGGCCCACCCGGCGGTGATCGAGCACCTGGCCAAGCTGGGCGTCACCGCGATCGAGCTGATGCCGGTCCACCAGTTCGTCCGCGACCACCGGCTGCGCGACCTCGGGCTGGCCAACTACTGGGGCTACAACACCGTCGGCTTCTTCGCCCCGCACTCCTCCTACTCCTCCACCGGCGACAGAGGCCAGCAGGTGCAGGAGTTCAAGTCGATGGTCAAGGCGCTGCACGCGGCCGGGATCGAGGTGATCCTGGACGTCGTCTACAACCACACCGCCGAGGGCAACCACCTCGGGCCGACGCTGTCGCTGCGCGGCCTGGACAACGTCTCCTACTACCGCCTCGCCCGGGACCAGCGCTTCTACGAGGACACCACCGGCACCGGCAACAGCCTGCTGATGCGCAGCCCGCACGTGCTCCAGCTGATCATGGACTCGCTGCGCTACTGGGTCACCGAGATGCACGTGGACGGCTTCCGCTTCGACCTCGCCGCCACCCTGGCCCGGCAGTTCCACGAGGTCGACCGGCTGTCCTCGTTCTTCGACCTGGTGCAGCAGGACCCGGTGGTCTCCCAGGCCAAGCTGATCGCCGAACCCTGGGACCTCGGCGAGGGCGGCTACCAGGTCGGCAACTTCCCGCCGCTGTGGACGGAGTGGAACGGCATGTACCGGGACACCGTGCGCGACCTGTGGCGCGGCGAGAACGCCGCCCTGGCCGAGTTCGGCTCCCGGCTCACCGGCTCCTCCGACCTCTACCAGGACGACGGCCGCCGCCCGATCGCCTCCATCAACTTCGTCACCTGCCACGACGGCTTCACCCTGCGCGACCTGGTCTCCTACAACGACAAGCACAACGAGGCAAACGGCGAGGACAACCGGGACGGCGAGTCCTTCAACCGCTCCTGGAACTGCGGCACCGAGGGCCCCAGCACCGACCCGGCCGTGGAGGAGCTGCGGGCGCGCCAGCAGCGCAACTTCATCGCCACCCTGATGCTCTCCCAGGGCACCCCGATGCTCTCCCACGGCGACGAGCTCGGCCGCACCCAGGAGGGCAACAACAACGCCTACTGCCAGGACAACGAGCTCGCCTGGGTGCACTGGCCCGAGGGCGACGGCCCGGCCGCCCGGCTGCTGGAGTTCACCCAGGGGATGATCTGGCTGCGCCGCGACCACCCGGTGTTCCGGCGGCGCAGGTTCTTCCACGGACGGCCGGTCCCCGGGCGGCACGGCTCGGTCGCCCCCGCCCCGGACGGCTACGACGACCTCACCGACATCGCCTGGTTCACCCCCGCCGGGGAGGAGATGACCAAGCGCAACTGGGGCGCCAGCTACGCCAAGTCGCTCACCGTCTTCCTCAACGGCTACGCCATCTCGGAACCGGACCGGCGCGGCGGGCGGATCGTCGACGACTCCTTCCTGCTGATGTTCAACGCCCACTTCGAGCCGCTGGAGTTCACCGTCCCCGCCGACCACGGGCAGGAGTGGCAGGTCGTGGTCGACACCGCGCAGCCCCGGCTGCCCGCCCCCGGGACCGGGGCCCGGGTCAAGGCCGGGGACGCCCTATGGCTCACCGACCGCTCGCTGATGGTGCTGCAACGACCGGCCTAGCGACCGCGCAGGGGCCGTGCAAGGGCCGTGCCAGGGCCCGCCGGGCGCTCATAGGGATCTTGCGCTCACCTGTTCGGGTCAGCAGCGGGTCTTGGCGGCGGGCCCGGCCGGGTACCTATGGAGCTATGACCTCCGCCGCCGAGCCCGCGCAGCCCCGCCCGGCCGCTACCCCTCCCACCCCCGCCCCCACCGCCTCGTACCGCCTCCAGCTCCAGCCCGGCTTCACCCTCCGCGACGCCACCGCCGCCGTCCCCTACCTGGCCGCCCTCGGCGTCTCCCACCTGCACCTCTCCCCGCTGCTGGAGGCCTCCCCGGGCTCCACCCACGGCTACGACACCGTCGACCACACCCGGATCAGCGAACAGCTCGGCGGGGAGGGCGCGCTGCGCGCCCTGGCCGCCGAGGCCCACCGGCACGGCCTGCGGCTGCTCGCCGACGTGGTGCCCAACCACATGGCCGTGCCCGTCCCCGAGCGGCTCAACGAACCGCTCCGGCAGGTGCTCCGGGACGGACCCGACTCGCCGTACGCCCGCTGGTTCGACATCGACTGGACCGCCCAGCCCGGCCCCGCCGACGCCCCGGAGCGCGGCCGGGTGCTGCTGCCGCTGCTCGGCGACCGGCTCGGCGCCGTCCTCGACCAGCTGGTGGTCGACGGCGGGGTGCTGCGCTACCACCGGCACGAGCTGCCGCTGCGCCCCGGCACCGAACGGCTCCCGCTCCCGGAACTGCTGGCCCGGCAGTGGTACCGGCTCGCCTGGTGGCGGCTGGCCCGCACCGAGCTCAACTACCGGCGCTTCTTCACCGTCAACGAGCTGATCGCCGTCCGGGCCGAGGACCCCGAGGTCTTCGCCGCCACCCACGCCGTGCTGCTGCGGCTGCACGCCGACGGCGTCCTGGACGGCTTCCGGATCGACCACCCCGACGGCCTCGCCGACCCGCGCGGCTACCTGCGCCGCCTGGCCGACGCCACCGGCGGCGCCTACGTCGTGGTCGAGAAGATCCTCACCGGCGAGGAGCGGCTGCCCGCGGACTGGCCGGTGGCCGGCACCACCGGCTACGACGCGCTGCGCCGCATCGACGGCGTGCTCACCGACCCCGTCGGCGCCCGCCGGCTCGCCGAGGCCTACGAGGCCTTCCTGCGCGGCGGGGCGGTCGCGGACGACGAGCCGGTGGACTCCTCCGGCCGGGACCCCCACCCGGCGGTCGCCGCCGCCCGCCGCGGCCGGGCCGAGATGACCGGGCCCGGCGGCGAGCTGACCGCCGAGGTCGAGCGGCTGGTCCGGATCGCGCTGCGGATCGGCGCCGCCGAACCCGCCCACGCCGACCACGCGCCCTGGCAACTGCGCGCGGCGTTGCGCCGGCTGCTCACCGACTACCCGGTGTACCGGCCCTACGCCCGGCCCGGCGAGCCCGCCGACGACCCCGCGCTGCCGGTGGACGGCGCCGCCGACCCGACCGGGCACTTGGTCGCCGCCCTCGCCCTCGCCCGGCTGGGCCGCAGCGACGACAAGGACGAGTTCTGCGTGCGCTTCGCCCAGACCGCCGCCGCCGTGGCCGCCAAGGGCGTCGAGGACACCGCCTTCTACCGCTGGAACGCGCTGCCCGCCCTCAACGAGGTCGGCGGCGAGCCCGCCCGGCCCGGGCTGTCCCCGGCCGCCTTCCACGACTGGTGCCGCTACCTGGAACGCGACTGGCCGCACAGCATGACGGCGCTCTCCACCCACGACACCAAGCGCAGCGCCGACGCCCGGGCCCGCCTCGCCGTCCTCGCCGAGCAGCCGCAGGCCTGGGCCGCCGAGGCCGCCGCCTGGTCCGCCGCCGCCGAGCTCGCCGCCGGGCCCGCCGCCCCCGGGCTGGACCGGGACGCCGACTGGCTGCTCTGGCACACCCTGGTCGCCGCCTGGCCGATCACCCCGGACCGGCTGGTCGCCGCCCTGCTCAAGGCCGTCCGCGAGGCCAAGCTGCACACCTCCTGGACCAGCCCCGACGCCGGGTACGAGCGGGCCCTGGAGCAGCGGGCCCGCGCCGTCCTCGGCGACGCCGGGCTGCGCGCCCGGATCGAGGGCCGGGTGCGGGAGCTCGCCCCGTACGCCCGTGCCAACACCCTGGCCGCCGCCCTGCTGCACCTGACCGTCCCCGGCGTGCCGGACCTGTTCCAGGGCAGCGAGGAGCCGCTGTACACCCTGGTCGACCCGGACAACCGGGGCGTGGTGGACCTCGGCGCGCTCGCCGTACGGCTCACCGACGCGGCCGCCCCGCGCCCCGGCGACCTCGCCCGGGAGAAGCTGCACCTGACCGCCACCGCGCTGCACCTGCGCCGCTCCGGCCCGCTCGGCGCCTACCGGCCGCTGGCCGCCCCCGACCACCTGCTCGCCTTCGCCCGCGGCGAGGACGTGGTCACCGCCGTCACCCGGTTGCCGTACGGGCTGGCGGCGGCGGGCGGCTGGCGCGACGCCGTCCTGGAGCTGCCGCCCGGCGGGCCGTGGACCGACGAGCTGTCGCTGCGCGGCTTCCCCGCCGGTCCGGTGCCGGTGGCGGACCTGCTGGCGACGTACCCGGTGGCGCTGCTGACGAGGAGGGGCCGATGATGTCGCGCTACGAGGTCTGGGCGCCGAACGCGACCCGCCGGGTCGACGTCGAAGTGGACGGCAGCGCCTATGAGTTGGCGCGCTGCCCGGAGCGGGACGGCTGGTGGAGCGGCGAGGCCCCGGCGGGCGACTACGCCTTCCGGCTCGACGGCGGCCCACCGCTGCCCGACCCGCGCTCGCCCCGCCAGCCGTACGGCCCCGACGGCCCCAGCCGGGCGGTCGACCACACCGCCTTCCGCTGGTCGCACACCGGCTGGCGCGGCCGCACCCTGCCCGGCGCGGTGCTCTACGAGCTGCACGTCGGCACCTTCACCGCCCGCGGCACCTTCGAAGCGGCCGCCGAACAGCTCGACCACCTGGTCGAGTTGGGCGTGGACCTCGTCGAACTGATGCCGGTCTGCCCGTTCCCCGGCAAGCACGGCTGGGGCTACGACGGCGTCGCGCCCTGGGCCGTGCACGAGCCCTACGGCGGCCCGGAGGGGCTCAAGCGCTTCGTGGACGCCGCGCACCGCAAGGGCCTCGGGGTGGTGCTCGACGTGGTGCACAACCACCTCGGCCCGTCCGGCAACCACCTCCCCGCGTACGGCCCGTACTTCACCGACCGGCACCACACCCCGTGGGGCTCGGCGGTCAACCTGGACGCGCCCGGCTCGGACGAGGTGCGCGCCTACCTGGTCGGCAGCGCGCTCGCCTGGCTGCGCGACTACCGGATCGACGGCCTGCGACTGGACGCGGTGCACGCCCTCGTCGACGACCGGGCCGTCCACTTCCTGGAGGAACTGTCCCGGGAGGTCGAGAAGTTGGCGGCCTCGTCCAACCGCCCACTGTTCCTGATCGCCGAATCCGACCTCAACACCCCGCGCACCACCGCCGCCCGCGAGGCCGGCGGCCAGGGCCTCACCGCCCAGTGGAACGACGACTTCCACCACGCCCTGCACTGCGCGCTCACCGGCGAATCCCAGGGCTACTACGCGGACTTCGCGGCCGCACCGCTCACCGCCCTGGCCAAGACGCTGCGCCACGGCTTCTTCCACGACGGCACCTGGTCCTCCTTCCGGGGGCGCGGCCACGGCCGCCCGTTCGGGGCCGATGCGGCGGGCCACCGGCTGCTCGGCTACCTCCAGACCCACGACCAGGTCGGCAACCGGGCGCTCGGCGACCGGATCTCCACCTCGCTCACCCCCGGCCGACTGGCCTGCGGCGCCGCGCTGGTGCTCACCGCGCCGTTCACCCCGATGCTGTTCATGGGCGAGGAGTGGGGCGCCGCCACCCCCTGGCAGTACTTCACCGACCACACCGACCCGGCTCTGGCGGAGGCCGTCCGGCAGGGCCGGCGACGGGAGTTCGCCGAGCACGGCTGGGCCGCCGAGGCCGTCCCGGACCCGCAGGAGCCGGCCACCGTGCTGCGGTCGGTGCTCGACTGGACCGAGCCCCGGCGCGCCCCGCACGCCGAACTCCTCGACTGGCACCGGACGTTGATCCGGCTGCGGCGCGAGCGGCCGGAGCTGGCCGAACCGGACCTCGGCGCGGTGCGGGTCGACGTCGACGAGGCGGCGGGCCGGCTGGTGCTGCACCGGGGGCCGTACCGGATCGCGGTCAACCTTGGCCCGGCCGAGGCCCTGCTGCCGCTGGGCGGCACCGGGCGGGAGGTGGTGGCGGCCTTCGGGGCGGCCCTGCTGGAGGACTCGGGGGTGCGGCTTGCGGCGGACGCGGTGGCGGTCGTGCGGACCGGCTGACTCACCAGAGGAAGGTGCCGATCCGGTCCCGGAGCGAGGCGGCGTCCAGGCCGTAGGCGGCCAGGTGCTCCGGGATCGACCCGTACTGCCGGTGCTCCTCGCGCGGCACGCCCAGGGCCAGCACCCGGTGCGGGCGGTCGCCCAGCGCCGCGTGCGCCTCGTTGGCCGAGGTGCCCGCCAGGTACGGCTCCACCAGCACCGCGTCCGCCTTGTCGCCCAGCGCGGCGCGCAGTCCGGCGGCGTCGAAGGGGCGCACCGTCGCCGCGTACAGCACGGTGACGTCCAGGCCCTCGGTGGCCGCGAGCACCGCGTCCAGCATCGGGCCGACGGCCAGCACCACGCCGCGGCCGCCGGTGCGGACGGTGGTGAAGCGGCCGGGCTCGACGGCGACCGGCTCGGCGTTCTGGTGCGCGGAGAGCCGGACGTACACGTTGCGGTCACCGTCCGCGTAGGCGTCGCGCAGCAGCTGCTCGGCCTCGTCCGGGTGGCCGGGGACGTGCACCGTCCAGTCCGGCAGGGTGTCCAGCAGGGCGACGTCGCCCGGGGACATGTGGGTACGGCCGCCGGCCGGCCAGTCGTAGGAGCCGGCCGCGCTCACCAGCACCGCGCCGACGCCCTGGTGCACCAGGTCCAACTTGACCTGCTCCCAGGGTCGTTCGATCAGGAAGCTGGCGAAGGTGTGGGCGACCGGGCGCATCCCGGTCAGCGCCAGTCCGCCGGCCGCGCCGATCAGCAGCTGCTCGCGGATGCCGACGTTGACCACCCGGTCGGGGTGGCGCCGCTGGGCCGGCTCGAAGGCGGCGGCGGTGATGTCGGCGAGCACCACGGCCAGTCGGGGGTCCTCGTCCAGCAGTCGGGTGGTGACGTCGACGAAGCGGTCGCGCATGGTGTCCATCGGTGAAGTGCCTTTCGCTGCGCTCTGGTCGGTGCGCTCGGGGGTTCTAGCGGTCGGGGGTCCGGCGGCCCGGTCAGGAGTCCTTGGGCTCGACCCGGGCGACCACCGCGTGCGGGCGCCCCGGGTGCTCGGCGGTGTACGCCCGGTACAGCGCCTCGTGGTCGCGGCCGTCGACGGTCGCGGTGGACCACCCCTCGGCGGCGAAGCGCCGGGCGATGCCGCCCTGCCAGCCGTGGGTGGCCGAGGAGTTGTCGATCACCACCACGTGGAGCCGGTCCAGGCCGTACGCGCCGGCGAAGGCCACCGCCTCGTGGTTGGAGCCCTCGTCGAACTCGGCGTCGCCGACCAGCACCCACACCGCCGGGTCCGCCAGCCCCTGGGCCCGCAGCCCGAGCGCGGTGCCCACGCCCAGCGGCAGGCCGTGGCCGAGCGAGCCGGAGGCGATCTCCACGCCGCGCAGCAGGGTGCGGTCCGGGTGGTGGCCGAGCGGCGAGTCGTAGCCGCCGAAGCTCGGCAGCACGGCCGGGTCGACGAAGCCCTTGGCCGCGAGTACGGCGTAGTAGGCCATCGGGCCGTGGCCCTTGGAGAGCAGGAAGCGGTCACGGTCCTGGGCGTCGGCGGTGTCCGGGGAGACCCGCAGCACCCGGTCGTACAGCACCCACAGGGCGTCCAGGGTGGAGGTGGCGGCGGGGCCGTGCTTCTCGTCGCCGGTCATCAGGGCCATCAGGCCCGGCAGGTCCGCGAAACGGGCCCGGGCTGCGGTTTCCGTGCTGGTCGTCGTCGTCATGCGTCGATCGTGCAACTTAAAGCGAACTTGAGGTCAAGCCGCTACAGTGAGTGCCCATGACCGCGATACCCGGCAGCGCCCGCACCGCTGCCCCGCGCACCGCCGCCCCGCGCCCCGGCGACCTGCTCACCATCGGCCAGCTGGTCGCCCGCAGCGGGCTGGCCCACTCCGCGCTGCGCTACTACGAGAGCCTCGGCCTGATCCACGCCACCCGCACCGCCGGCGGCCAGCGCCGCTACCCGCGCGGCACCCTGCGCCGGGTCGCCTTCGTCCGGGCCGCCCAGCGGGTCGGCCTCTCCCTGGACGAGGCCAGGGTCGCCCTCGACCGGCTGCCCGAACGCCCCGCCCCCAGCGGCACCGAGTGGGACGTCGTCGCCGAGTCCTGGCGGGGCCGGATCGACGAACAGATCGCCGAACTCGAACGGCTCAAGGCCAAGCTCACCGGCTGCATCGGCTGCGGCTGCCTCTCGCTCACCCGCTGCGCCCTGTACAACGCCGACGACCGCGCCGCCGAGGCCGGCCCCGGCGCCCGCTACCTGCTCACCCGCGACCCGGACAGCGGACCGGAGCCCACCCCGCCGGGCCTCCCGGACGGCTGCGGCCCCCGGGAGCGGCGTGCAGCGGGCCCTGGGTGCTGAAAAGCCTTTGCCGACGGGCCGTTGGTGTGCCTACAGTGCGGGCATGCTGCCCCTGGTGGAGACGGACGAGCAGGGGGACGCGGTCCTCGCCGACGAAGCGGTGATGCGCCCGGGAGCCGAGGCGCTGTGCGCGCGACTGGGCGTCCGCGGGGCGGTGCTGGAGCGCTTCGCGGAGGGCTCCGTCCCGGTCTACGCGGTGGGCACCGAGCACGTGCTCAAGCTGTTCCCGGCACCCTCCGCCCGGGAGGCACTGGCCGAGGAGCGCGTCCTGGCCTTCCTGGAGGGCAGGCTCCCCGTCCCCACCCCCGCACTCCGGGCGGCCGGCGAGTACGTCAACGGCTGGCGCTACGTCCTGATGTCCCGCCTGCACGGCGAGGGCCTGGCCCCCGCCTGGCCGCGCATCCCGCAGGGCGCACGCGAGCGGATCGCCCGTGACTGCGGCGAGGCGCTCGCCGCCCTGCACGCCCTGGACGCGGAGCCGCTCGCCGACGCCCTCCCGCCCGGCGCCTGGCCGGCCTTCCTGGCCCGCCAGCGCGCGGGCGCCCTCGCCCGGCAGCGTGAACGCGGTCTGCCCGAGGCCTGGCTGGAGCAGATCCCGGACTTCCTCGCCACCGCCCCGCTCCCGGCCACCCCGCAACGCGCCCTGCTGCACACCGAGTTCATGCGCGAGCACCTGATCACCGACCCGGCCGACGGCTGGCGGCTCACCGGCCTGATCGACTTCGAGCCCGCGATGGTCGGCGACCCGGCCTACGACCTGGTCGCCGTCGGCCTGTTCACCACCCGCGCCGACCCGCAGCTGCTCGGGCGGCTGCTCACCGCCTACGGCCGCCCCTTCGAGCCGCGCCTGCTGATGGCGTACACACTGCTGCACGTGTACAGCAACCTGCCGTGGTACCTGCGGGAGTTGAAGCCATCGGCGCGGACGCTGGACGACCTCGCCGAGGAGTGGTTCGGGACCGCCTAAGGGCGGGGGTCCGTGCGCAGCAGGCCGTAGTAGACCATGTCGCGCCACTCCCCGGCCCGGAAGACCATCGACCGGTGGACACCCTCGCGGGTGAAGCCCAGCTTCTCCAGGACGCGCTGCTCGGCGAGGTTGCCGATGTCGGTGTCCGCCTCCACCCGTACCGCCGTGGTGTGCGCGAACAGGTAGTCCACCAGCAGACGGTGGGCCTGGGTGCCGATGCCCCGCCCCCGCGCCTGCGGCATCAGCTGCGCGCCGATGCTCCAGTACGGGTTGTTCGGCCGCGCGGCCTTGCGGGTGGCGGCGACGAAGCCGAGGAACTCACCCTCGGTGGCGACGGCGAAGATCGACTGCTCCTCGCTCAGCAGCCCGTGCTCGGCCCAGCGGCGGCGGAAGCGCTCCGGGTCCGCCCAGCCGAACCACTGGAACTCGCCCAGCGCCTCGGGGTCGTTCAGCATCCCGCCCAGGGCGGTGAGGTCGGCTTCGGCTATCGGGCGGAGGAAGATCTTCTCTGGGTCCATGCCGCCACCAACGACGGAGATCGTTTGACCGTTCCTCAGGCCGGGGCGGGGGCGGGGGCCGGGACGGACCGGGCGAGCCGGAAGCCGACGTCGTCGATCCGCAGGGTCGGATGGCTGCGGCGGCGGACGGAGGCGCGGCAGCTCCAGTGCTCGTCGAACCAGCCGCCGCCGCGCAGCACGCGGTAACTGCCGTACACCTCGGGGTCGTAGAAGTCCCAGCACCACTCCCACACGTTGCCGAGCAGGTCGTACAGCCCGTAGGCGTTGGGCCGCAGCCCGCCGACCGGATGCGGGCGTTCGCCGGAGTTGCCGCGGTGCCAGGCGATCTCGTCCAGCGGGCCGTAGCGCGGCCCGTCGGTTCCGGCGCGGCAGGCGTGCTCCCATTCGGCCTCGGTGGGCAGCCGGTGGCCGTCGGCGGTGCGGTCCCAGACGACGTCCTCGCCATCGATCCGATAGGCGGGTGCGCGGCCCTCGCGCCGGGACAGCTCGTTGCAGTAGCGGACGGCGTCGAGCCAGGAGACGCTGTGCGCGGGGCGGCGGTCGCCGGTGAGACCCTCGTACTCCTCGCGGGTGACCGGACAGGGCGCCAGCTCGAAGGGGGCCACCTCGACGCTCCAACTCCGCTGGGTGCGGCGGTCGGAGAGCGTCACGCGGCCGGGCGGAACGGCGATCGGTCCGGTACGGGGTTCCATGATCGCCGATCCTACGGCCCCGCCCTTGCCGCCCCGGCCGCCCGGCTCGGGCCCTTCGACCCGACTCAGCCCTTCGACCCGACTGCGCCCAGCAGGTCGATCGCCCCGCGCTCGGCCAGTTCCTCCGCGTGCGCGGGCAGCGGGGTACCCGCGTGCAGATGCGGCCGGACGACGGCGAGCGGCAGGCCGACGACCGCGAGAGTGACCCGGTCGAGGTCCAGCGGCGTCACGGCGCCGAGCCGCTCGGCGAGCCCCTCCACCGCCTCCCGCACCCGCCGCCCGGCCTGCCGTTCGCGCCCCAGCTGCTCCTGCGGCCACTCGGCCCGGCCGAAGGCCTCCGCGCCGTGCAGCAGGACGACGGCCCCCTCCCGGTGCGCCCGGCTCCAGGCGACGACCTGCCGGGCGGCCGCGCCGGCGACGAGCCGCGGCTCGGCCTGCCCGGCGAGGACCGGCAGGTAGGTGTCGTGGAACTCCCCGAGCGTGCGCAGCCACAACTCGGCCAGCAGGGCGGAGCGTTGGGGGAAGCGGTGGTAGACGGAGCCGTTGGGCGCACCGCTCTCGCGGGCCACGGCGGACATGGTGACGGCGGCCGGACCGCCGACGGCCGCGAGGCGCACGGCGGCGTCGAGGAGGGTGGCTTCGTCATGGCGGGGTGGCCTGGGCATGCAATGGAGAGTACTCTCCAATTCAATTGGAGGGACCCATCCAAAACCAGGAGGACCCGCTGTGGCCGTGCTCAACATCCACGAACGCACCATCCCGGCACCGGAGTCGACGGTCGGCGCACTCCTCGACGGCCTCGCCGGCCCGGACGACCGGCTCTGGCCCGGCCCCGACTGGCCCCCGCTGGAGCTCGACGGCCCGCTCGCGGTCGGCGCCGCCGGCGGGCACGGGCCGGTCCGCTACCGGGTCGTCGGCTACCAGCCGGGCCGGTGGGTGCGGTTCCGGTTCAGCGGGCCGCGCGGCTTCGACGGGTTCCACGAGTTCACCGTCCAGCCCGCGAACGGCGGCTCCCTGCTGCGCCACACCATCGCGATGCGCCTGCACGGCCCGAGCCGGCTGACCTGGCCGCTGGCCTTCCGCTGGCTGCACGACGCCCTGCTGGAGGACTCCCTCGACCGGGCCGTCCGCGCCTGCGGCGCCACCGTGGACTCCCCGGCACGATGGAGCGCCCCCGTACGACTGCTGCGCCGACTGGCCCACCGCTGACCACGGCACGCCCCCTGGCGTCCGCAGCCGACGCGCCGCCAGGATGGTTCCCTGCCAACGGGATCAGCGGACGAGAGGCGGCGACGGCCATGGCGGTCATGACGGTCAGCACAGTGGTGGAGGCCCCGGCCGAGCGGGTCTGGGAACTGATCGGGGACTTCCACGCCCTCGGCGAGTGGCACCCCCACCTGCCGACAAGCCGGCTCGGCAACGCGCTGACGGGCAACGCGATCGGCGCGGTCCGGGTCTTCGAGTTCGACGGCGTCGTCCTGAACGAGATGCTGGTCGCCTACGACGGCGAGGCCCGGGCCTACACCTACAGCTTCCCCGACGGCACCTTCCACTTCGACCGCTACCGCGCCACCCTGCGGGTCACCCCGGTGACCGAGCTGGACACCAGCTTCGTGGAGTGGAGCGTCACGTACGACATCGAGGCGGAGCACCGCAAGGAGTCCACCGAGCGCGTGCACGGCGTCTTCACCGCCGGTCTGGCCGCCCTGCGGGAGCGCTTCGCGAACTGAGCCGGACGGCGGGCGGGCGGCGGGCGGGCGGTGCACGGCGCACGAGAAGTCGACCTGGTCGACTTGTCGGGGGCCGGCCCCCACCCCAGGCCAGCCGCAGGGTCGTATACAAAACAGAAGCAGCCGCCGACAAATCA